>CAISIP010000197.1 GCA_903885415.1 uncultured beta proteobacterium | reverse complement strand
GTTGCTGGCTGCTTTGCAGCCAGCGCAGACGAGGCCTGGCGCCGCCTCTTGAGCCGCTTGCGGCCCTCATCGGGCTCAGGCCGTACGGCGAGTGCGGACCGCCTGCGACAGTGATCCAAGCAGGCCCAATGAATCCTCCCAGCCAAGGCACGCATCGGTAATGCTCAGCCCGTATTGCAGCTGGGCCGGGTCGTCCTTTCCCGGGCTGAATACTTGCGCACCAGCCTGCAAATGGCTTTCGATCATCAGGCCGAATACCGTGTGCGAACCGCCCGCGACCTGGCCGGCGACATCACGCGCCACGTCCACCTGCTTTTGATGTTGTTTGCTGCTGTTGGCGTGGCTGCAGTCGATCATCAGGCGCGCCGGCAACTTGGCGGCGACAAGCGCTTTGCAGGCGGCGGCTACGCTGGCGCTGTCGTAGTTGGGTGCCTTGCCGCCGCGCAGGATCACATGGCAATGGCTGTTTCCGTGGGTCTGGACTATCGCAACCTGGCCGTTTTTATGTACCGACAGGAAATGATGGCCGCCTGCGGCAGCCTGGATAGCGTCGCTCGCAATCTTGATATTGCCGTCGGTCCCGTTCTTGAATCCGATCGGCGCCGACAAGCCGGAGGCCAGTTCGCGGTGCACTTGGCTTTCAGTGGTACGGGCCCCGATCGCGCCCCAGGAAATCAGGTCGCCCAAGTACTGCGGCGAGATGACGTCCAGAAACTCGGTTCCGGCCGGCAATCCCAGTCGGTTGACCTCGATCAGCAGTTGCCTAGCGATACGCAGGCCCTCGTCGATGCGAAAGGACTCGTCCAGGTAGGGGTCGTTGATCAGGCCCTTCCAGCCCACCGTGGTTCGCGGCTTTTCGAAATACACCCGCATCACGATTTCCAGCGTGTCCCGATACTTGATGCGCTGCTCCTTGAGCCGGCGAGCATATTCCAGTGCTGCGCCAGGGTCGTGAATCGAGCAAGGGCCTATCACGACCAGCAGCCGGTCATCCTGGCCGGTCATGATGTTCTGAATGTGCCGGCGTGTGCTTTCGATCAGGGATTCGACGGGGGTGGCGCGAATCGGGAAGAACCGGATCAAGTGTTCGGGCGGTGGCAGCACGGTGATGTTTTTGATGCGCGCGTCGTCGGTGTTACTGGTGCGGTCGGTAGAAGGTTTGGCCGATTTTGGCGACCAGGTTTCAGCTCGTTTGGCGGTGGCTTTGGGGCTCATCGTGAGTCTCCTGTTTCAAAAGGGAAAACGCAGAAATGCATAAAAAAACCGCCGGGGTTGCCGGCGGTTCAGTGAGGGTTAAGTTGCGTCTTTTCGGATACGTCTAACTCTCTCTTGCGCCGCCGGCGTCGGAGATAGAAAAGTAGGAAAAGAAAAATCGCGTGCTACGCATTTCTGGGACTGTAGCATGAAAGGGAGCAATCCATCCGCGTCGGTGCCGTCGCATCAAGCTGTTCCGCCGACGGTCAGCCCGTCAATCCGCAGCGTGGGCTGCCCCACGCCCACCGGTACGCTCTGGCCCTCTTTGCCGCAGGTGCCGACGCCGCTGTCGAGTCGCAAGTCGTTTCCGATCATGCTAACGCGCGTCAGCGCGTCCGGTCCATTGCCAATGATGGTTGCCCCCTTGACGGGATAGAGGATCTTCCCCTTCTCGACCCAGTAGGCTTCGCTGGCCGAAAATACGAACTTCCCCGAGGTGATGTCCACCTGGCCTCCGCCAAAGTTGGTCGCGTACAGTCCTCGCTTGATGCTCGCCACAATTTCCTTCGGGTCACTCTCGCCCGCCAGCATGTAGGTATTTGTCATGCGCGGCATCGGCACATGGGCGTAGCTTTCCCGCCGCCCATTGCCCGTCGCTTTGACGCCCATTAGCCGCGCGTTCATCGCGTCCTGGATGTAGGCTTTCAAGATCCCGTCTTCGATCAGCACATTGCGTTGGCTGGCGTTTCCCTCATCGTCCACATTGAGCGATCCGCGCCGGTCAGGAATAGTCCCATCATCGAGCACGGTGACCCCTTTGGCAGCGACGCGCTGGCCGATGCGACCGCTGAACGCGCTTGAGCCCTTTCGGTTGAAGTCGCCCTCCAGGCCGTGGCCGATTGCTTCATGCAGGAGAATTCCGGGCCAGCCCGGACCGAGGACGACGGTCATCTCACCCGCTGGAGCGGGGCGCGACTCTAGGTTGGTCAATGCGGCCTTTACCGCTTCGTCCACATATTGGTTGATCATCGCCTCGTCGAAATAGGCCAGTCCAAAGCGACCGCCGCCACCCGCGCTGCCCATTTCGCGCCGTCCCTTGTACTCGGCGAATACCGTCACGCTCAAGCGCACCAGGGGACGCACGTCGGCGGCCAGCGTTCCATCGGCGCGCGCCACCATCACCACGTCGTACTCGCTCGCTAACCCAGCCATGACCTGCGCGACGCGCGGGTCGCGCGCGCGCGCCAGTTGCTCCACCTTGCCCAACAGTTCAACCTTTGCCGTGCTGCCCATCGTCGCGATCGGATCGAGTTCCGGGTACAGGGATCGGGTCGGCGCGATCTTCTTGGTGGCGATCTTTGTGCGGGCGTTGCGCGCCGCCGAAGAGATGGAGCGGACCGTTCGCGCTGCGTCGAGCATCGACGCGTTGGACAGGTCATCCGAGTAGGCAAATGCGGTCTTCTCGCCACTGACGGCGCGCACGCCAACCCCCTGGTCGATGCTGAAGGAACCGGTCTTGACGATGCCTTCTTCCAAGCTCCAGCCTTCGCTGCGGGTGTACTGGAAATAGAGGTCGGCTTCGTCCACCTTGTGCGCTCTGATTTCGTTCAGCGCAGCCGACAGGTGGGATTCGTCCAAGCCGAAGGGCTCCAGCAGCAGGGACTGGGCAATGGCCAAGCGTTCAATGGTGGGTTCGCGAGAGATCATGGCGCATTCTAAAGTGCCGGCGATGGCCCTGCTGGACGAGCGCCGCCCCTGCGCTGTGCTGCGCTGCGCTGCCCCGGGGCTGCTCCAGCGCAACAGTTGGGATGCCTTACGCTTGCCGGCGCAGCCACCGCAGCAGTGCGGCGTCGTCATGGCGGTCGAAGCCCGCCGCGCTCGCCGCGGAAAAAGCATCTCGGGTGAGGGCGCCCAGAGGGCCCTTGAAACCGGCCTGCAGGCCGGCGTCGACCGCCAAACGGGTGTCCTTTTCCAGCAGCGCCATATGGGCGCGCGGCGCATCGTCGCCGGCGATGGCGCGACGCATGCGGTCTGAGCCGATCCAACTCTGGCCGCTCGATTGCTCGATCACATCCAGCGTCGATTCCAGTGGCAGTCCCATGTGCTCAGCCATCGCCAGTACTTCGGCCGCTCCCAACAAATTGACGGCGGCTGCCAGATTGTTGACAAGCTTGGTTCGCGCGCCGTCGCCCACGCGCTCGCTGATGCGAAAGACCTTGCTCGACATGGCCTGGATCAGTGCGGCCTGGCGCTCAAACACGCTTTGTTCGCAGGCCACCATCAGACTCATGCTGCCATCGCGAGCCTTGGCGGGACCGCCAGACATCGGGGCATCGATCGCCCCCAGGCCGAATGCCTGCAAACGCTGCGCGATGTTCTGGACATCCTGCGGGGACATCGTCGGGCACAGCATCACGGCCTGGCCCCTCTGCATGGCGCCGGCCGCGCCTTTGGCGCCAAAAAGCACATCGTTGGCCTGGGCCGCACTCACCACGCAGACGATCACGACAACAGACTGTGCCGCAGCGCCTGCCGGATCGGCGAACACCATCGCGCCTGCGTCTTCCAGGGCCCGGCACTTGCTGGCGTCGATGTCGCACACCCTGAGCGGCCAGCCCCGTGCCAGCAGATTGGCGGCTATTGCGCCCCCCATATTGCCGACACCGACAATACCGACTGGCATTAGATCGCTCATGACTGCACCAGCCGTCGCGATCTGGCGATCGACATCAGCATTCCTAGCGCCAGCCCCAGCGTCACCATTGCCGATCCCCCATAGCTGATAAATGGCAGCGGAACGCCGACGACCGGAACGATGCCGCTGACCATGCCCATGTTGACGAATGCATAGGAAAAAAAGATCATCGCCAGAGCGCCCGCCAGCAGCCGTGAAAACACCGTCGAAGCCTCGAGCGCAATGGTCAGCGCGCGCAGCACCAGGAACAGGAAGCCGCCGAGCAGCAGCAGGTTGCCTGCCAGACCGAATTCTTCGGCATAAGCGGCGAATATGAAGTCAGTCGTGCGCTCGGGAATGAACTCCAGATGCGTTTGCGTCCCTTGCATGAAGCCCTTGCCCCAGAAGCCGCCTGATCCGATGGCGATCATTCCCTGGATGATATGAAAGCCCTTGCCCAACGGATCCTGCGTTGGGTCGAGCAGGGTGCAAATGCGCTGTTGCTGGTAATCGCGCAGCACCGACCAACGCACGCCCTGTGCGCACAGGTCCTGCTCGAACACCATCAGCAGCAGCACCCCGGCGATCGCGAGGACGATTGGCGGCAGTACCAGTCGCCAACTCAGGCCGGCGAAAAATATCACCGACAAACCGGCTGCCAGAACCAGCAGCGCGGTGCCGAGGTCAGGCTGTCTGATGATCAGCGCCACCGGCATCGCCAGCAAGATCGAGCCGACCAGAAAGTCGAGCGGCCTTAGTTGACCCTCCCGCTTTTGGAACCACCAAGCAAGCATAAGCGGCATGGCGATCTTCAAGATTTCGCTGGGCTGGATGGTCAGGCCGATGTTGAGCCACCGCGTGGCCCCCTTCTTGGTGATGCCAAACAGCGCCACTGCTACCAACAGGGCAAGGCCCGCCCCATAGAGCGCTGGCGCCAGCGTCATCAGACGCTGCGGCGGTACTTGCGCGACAAGGAACATGATCGTCGCGGCCAGCAGCATGTTGCGACCGTGGTCTTCGAAGCGGGTTCCATGGTCGTGGCCAGAGGAATACATGGTCAGCAGCCCGATCAACCCCAGCATGACAACCACAACCAGCAGGGGGGTGTCAAATCCCCTGAAAAAGGGCAGGGTGCGTGCCCACAAAGATGGTTTTTGAAACGCATAGGACATGCATGATTATCCCCCGCGGGGCGCCGCAGAGCGCAGACGCTTGGCTGTCCGTGGGGTGATGCACGGGGACGCATGAGCGTCAAAAAGAGAGCGTGCGTTTGCCTGCGCCGACCGGAAAGCGCGCGGCCTGGCGCGGGGTGAGCGCCAATTGCTGGGACAATCGCGGCCATGTTCCTATTGTTCGAAGAAGCTGGCAAGTTCATGGCGGGTCGGGTCTTGTCGGAGGCCGACGCGTCCGCGCAGGTAGAACTCGACAGCGGCAAACGCGCCAAGGTCAAGGCCGCCAGCATGCTGCTCAAGTTTGACAAGCCCACGCCGGCCCAACTGATCAGCGCCGCGCAGACCGTGAGTGAGGGCATTGAGCTCGAACTGGCCTGGGAGTTTTCGCCGGCGGAGGAGTTCGGATTTGCGGATCTGGCGCGCGAGTATTTCAACGCGCAGGCGACGCTGGAGCAGCAAGCGGCCATGCTCTTCAAGCTGTTCGAGGCGCCGCATTATTTTCGCCGTGCGGGCAAAGGCCGTTTTCGCAAGGCGCCGGCGGAAGTGGTCGCGCAGGCGCTGGCCGCGATCGACAAGAAAAGGCAGCTGCAATTGCAAATCGACCAGTGGGTGGCCGAGCTCAGCGCAGGTTCCTGCCCGGGCGCGATACGTGAGCAGCTGTACAAGATTCTGTTCAAGCCGGATAAGAATGCAGCCGAGTACCGGGCGGTGGTGGAGGCTTCGCGCGCGACCCGCCTGGCACCGCTGGAGCTGTTGAAAAATGCCGGCGCCGTTGACTCGCCCTACCAGTTTCATTGGCGCCGTTTTCTATTCGACAACTTTCCCAAGGGGATCGTATTTCCGGCCCTCGAGGCGCCGCCCATCAAGGAGAATCTGCCGCTGGCCGCTGTAAGCGCCTTTTCGATCGATGACTCGGCGACCACCGAGATCGACGACGCGCTGAGCGTGACCGGGCTGGGTTCGGGCCAGGTCACGGTCGGTATCCATATCGCGGCGCCCGGCCTGGCCTTGCAACCGGGAAGCGCGATCGATCAGATCGGCCGTGCGCGCCTGTCCACCGTTTACATGCCCGGTTTCAAGATCACCATGCTGCCAGACGCCGTGGTGCAAAGCTACACGCTGCAAGAGGGGCGCGCGTGCCCGGCGGTGTCGCTGTATGTCACGATTGACGAGTCCAGCCTGGAGATCCGCGGTAGCGAAACCAGGCTTGAATGCGTGCCGATTGCAGCCAACCTGCGCCATGATCAGCTCGACGCGGTCGTCACCGAGCAATGGCTCCAGGAACCGGATTTCGAGCATGTGCAGGGGCCTGGTCTGCCGGCCGAGCAGCGTATCGCGCTGTCGTTTCTGTACCGTATGGCCCGCAGCCTCAAGTCCGGACGCGAGCAGGTGCGCGGCAAGCCGGAGAGCTTCAACCGGCCAGACTATCACTTTCGCCTGCTTAGCGATGGGGGCGCCGAGCCCAGCGGATCCGAACAGATACACATCAGTGTTCGCCAGCGTGGCGCGCCACTGGACATGATCGTTGCCGAGGCAATGATTCTGGCCAACAGCCGTTGGGGGAACTGGATGGCTGAACTGGGTGTTCCGGCGATCTACCGCAGCCAGGCCAGCCTGGCTCCGGGGGTCAAGGTACGGATGGGAACGCGGGCGTTGCCGCATGCGGGTATTGGCGTGGCCAGCTATGCCTGGAGCACATCGCCGTTGCGCCGCTACACCGATCTGGTCAACCAGTGGCAGATCATCGCCTGCGTGCGCCATGGCAAGACAGCGGCGCTGGCCGCGCCGTTCAAAGCCAAGGATACCGAACTTTTCTCGATCATTTCCAGTTTTGACACCGCTTATGGCGCATACAACGCCTACCAGGGTGCCATGGAACGTTTCTGGACGCTGCGCTATTTGGAGCAAAACGGCATCACGGAGTTGGTGGCCAGCGTGTTCAAGGAAAACATGGTCAGGGCCGACGAACTGCCGCTGGTACTGCCGGTGCTCGGCGGGCGTGACTTGCCCCGCGGTGCGAAGGTGCGGGTGAAACTGGGCGCCATCGATCCGATCACGCTCGACGTGGTGGGCACGGTGGTCGAGCGGATCGACGCCATCCCCGATTCGACATTGGGTTGCGCTGGTGGCACCGTTGCCGAAGAGGACGAAAGCGCCGACGAGGACGATCAGGTTAGTGGCCCCATTGCCATTGCCGTGGACATGGCGCCAGGCCTGGCGCCTTCGGACGACAATCCGACTCCGTGAATCTGCGCTCTTTCAGCACCCTGCAGCTTGCGCTCGGCGCGTCGATCGCTGTGCATGCCGGCTTGTTGAGTCTGAAGATCGTGGACCCCGACGATTTCGAGCGGATTTTCGAAGACGCTGCGCTTGACGTGGTGCTGGTCAACGCACGGACCAACGACCGGCCTGACAAGGCTACTGCGATCGCGCAGGCGTCCATGGCCGGCGGCGGTGACGGAGAACAGGGCCGCTCCAGCACGCCCTTGCCGCCTTCGGCGCGTGTCGAACTCGGCGACAAACTGGAGGAGCAGGCGCGCAGCAGCGTACAGAACCTGCAGGCGCAACAATTGCTGTTGCTGGCGCATGTGCGTACCCAACTGGCGGCGCTTCCCGCGGTGGATTCTGGCATCTCGGCCTTGAGCCCTGATCGTATCGAGCGCGACGAGCAGCGGCGCAATTTGAGCCAGCAGCTTGCTGAAATCGAGCGCCGTATCCAGCGGGAAAATGCCCGTCCGAAAAAGCGGTACCTGAGTCCGGCGACCCGCGAGGAGGTCTATGCGGTGTACTACGACAGCCTGCGCCGCGCTATCGAAATCAAAGGTACCGGCAACTTTCCGCAGTTCGGCGGTAAGAAGCTGTACGGCGAACTGACCATGGCGGTGACGGTGAGTGCTGCGGGCCGGGTGCTGGCCACGGAAGTCGTCGCCGGCTCGGGCGATCCGGTACTAGACCGGCGTGCAGAAGGCATCGCGCGAGCGGCCGGACCCTTTGCCCCTTTCAACGACGCGATGCGGCGCCAGGCCGATCAGATCGTGATGGTGTCGCGTTTCAAGTTCACGCGCGACGATAGGCTCGAAGCCCACTCGGGTCCACGCTAGCATGAAGCCGCTGCTGCGCTGGTTCGGCCTGATCTTCCTCGCCCTGTTGGCCTTGCAGCTTTTTTTTGTCGTCCGCATTGCGCTGATGGCGGTAGTCGATCCGCAGTCGACGGCTTTCGAGAGGTCCGAGGCATGGCGCATAGCGCATGCAAAAACTGGTGCGTTGCCCTGGCGCCAGCAATGGGTCGATTACGACCATATTGCGGATTCCCTTAAGCGTGCGGTGATCGCTTCCGAAGACGACGGCTTTACAAGCCATGAAGGCATCGATTGGGATGCGGTGGAAAAAGCCTGGCAAAAGAACGCGCGTGCCGAAGAACAGGCATCCCGTCGCACCTCGGCCGATGCCAGGGCCCGCTCGCCGAAGGTGGTTGGCGGCTCCACCATTACCCAGCAACTCGCCAAAAACCTGTTTTTGTCGGGCGAGCGCAATCTGTTTCGAAAGACGCAGGAACTGGTGCTGGCACTGCTACTCGAGGCGCTGCTCGACAAGGAGCGCATCCTGGAGATCTACCTCAACAGCGTCGAGTGGGGCGAGGGGGTTTTTGGCGCACAGGCGGCCGCGCAGCACTATTTCCGAAAACCGGCTGCCCGTCTGAGCCCCTATGAAGCGGCTAGATTGGCGGTGATGCTGCCGCGTCCGAAGTATTTCGAAAAGCTACCCAACTCGGCCTACCTGGCGGCCCGCTCCGCAAGCATCATGGCGCGCATGGCCGACGCGCAACTTCCGTGATGGCGCTGGATTATTCGGCTTTTTCTGAGCTGCGGCCATGCGTATTCTTGGCATAGACCCCGGCCTTCGAACGACCGGGTTCGGCGTCGTTGACGTCGACGGAGCCGAGCTGCGCTATGTGGCTAGCGGGACTGTTAGCACGCTGCAACTGGGCAAGGCGGAGTTGCCGGCGCGCTTGAAACTGCTGTTTGACGGAGTGCGCGAAGTGGCGCAGCGCTACCAGGCAGACGTGGCTTCGGTCGAGATCGTATTTGTCAACGTCAACCCGCAGTCGACGCTGCTGCTGGGACAGGCGCGCGGCGCCTGCATTACCGCGTTGGTGTCGCTCGATATGGCGGTGGCCGAGTACACGGCGCTGCAGATGAAACAGGCGGTGGTAGGCTACGGAAAGGCGCAGAAAAGTCAGGTGCAGGAGATGGTCCGGCGCCTGCTCAAGTTGCCCGGGTTACCCGGACCCGACGCGGCAGACGCACTGGGTCTGGCTATCACGCATGCGCACGCCGGCCGCTCGATGCAGCTTCGCGCGCTGGCGGTGGCGAAGGCACCGGTGGCGCGAATGGCGCGCACCCCGATGGGCTGATTCCCGCCGAATCAGGCGACTCGCTCCATGATCAGCACCGCAAAGAAGCCAAAGGCTGCGATGAGGGTCCATTTAAGGATTTTCAGCCCGTAGCGCTTGAAGCGGGGCTGGCCGGTTGCAATGAAGAAAGAAAAGGACACCACCGCAGCCAGCAGCAGCAGCAGGATCAGCCACCGAAACAGCAACATCGTTGGGTCGACTCGGGTTGGCCTCTACCAGGCGTTGGCCAGACTGGAGAAGCCCGCCGGCGCGGTTTTCTCGTCGTCAAAGCTGGCTATTTCCCACGACTGCGGCCGTGCCAACAACGCGCGCGCGAGGCGGTTATTGAGTTCATGGCCGGAGCGAAAGGCACTGTAGGCGGCGAGCAGGGGCTTTCCCAGCATGTACATATCACCGATCGCGTCGAGTATCTTGTGCTTGACGAACTCGTCGTCGTAGCGCAGCCCCCCCGCGTTCAGGATCTTGTAGTCGTCCATCACGATCGCGTTGTCCAGCCCGCCGCCCAGGGCCAGCCCGTTGACACGCATAGCCTCAACGTCTTTTGTGAAACCAAATGTGCGCGCGCGGGCGATGTCGCGCGCGTAGGAGCCGCTGCCCATATCGAATTCCAGCTTCTGTCCCGTCGAGTCGACCGCCGGATGGTTGAATACGATCTCGAAACTGAGCTTATAGCCGTGGTGCGGATCCAGCCGCGCCCAGCGGGCCGCTGCGCCGTCACCATCGCGCACTTCCACGCCCTGCAGCACGCGGATGAAGCGGCGCGGCGCGTTTTGCCATTCGAGGCCGGCGCTTTGCAGCAGGAAGACGAAAGACGACGCCGAGCCGTCCAGGATCGGCACTTCCTCGGCCGTGATGTCCACATACAGGTTATCGATACCCAATCCTGAACATGCTGACATCAGGTGCTCGACCGTCGCGACCCGGGCCCCGCCGCTGGCGGCAGTTGTCGCCATCCGGGTGTCGGAAACGGACGCCGCGCTCATGGCGATCTCCACCGGAACCGGCAGATCGACGCGCCTGAAAACAATGCCGGTCCCGGCGGCTGCCGGGCGCAGCGTGAGTTCGACCCGCTGGCCGCTGTGCAAGCCAACGCCCACCGCACGGGTGAGGGACTTGATGGTTCTTTGGCGCAGCACCCATCGATTGTAAAAGAGCGCCCTGCTACCGCCTTGCCATGGCAGGCGCCAAGGTGGCGCCGACTCCGTTCGCGGTGCGGGTGCGGCCCGGCTTCAATCGGCCTGCTTGCGCAGGAAAGCCGGAATGTCGTAGTCGTCCATCCCGCCGCTGGACAAGGCGTCTACCTTGGCGGCGGCCTGGTTTCGGCCGCGCCATACCGCCGGAGTTCCCATCGCTCCATAGTCGGGCTGTGTGCTGCCGATCGTGGCGGCGCTGCCGTTCGCGGTCGTGTGCCCCTGCGACTGGTTGTTCATTGAAGGCACGTGAAAGGGTACGTTGTCGGTGCCGGTGCGCAGCACCTGCAGCGGTGGTGCGTTGCGGCGCTGACCCTGGCGGCTCAGCCCGGTGGCTACTACCGTGACGCGTATGTTCTCGCCCAGGCTGTCGTCATAAGCGGTTCCATAGATGACCAGCGCATCGGGCGACGCAAAGGCGCGGATGGTGTTCATCGCCAGCTTGGACTCGGTGAGCTTGAGCGAACCCTTGCTCGCGGTGATCAGTACCAGCACGCCCTTCGCGCCCGACAGGTCGACGCCTTCGAGCAACGGGCAGGCGACCGCCTGCTCCGCCGCTATGCGGGCACGGTCGGGTCCGCCGGCTGTGGCGGTTCCCATCATCGCCTTGCCCGGTTCACCCATCACGGTGCGCACATCCTCAAAGTCGACATTCATATGCGCGGGAACGTTGATGATCTCGGCAATGCCGCCGACCGCGTTTTTCAGCACATCGTTGGCATGTGCGAAGGCTTGGTCCTGCGTGATGTCGTCGCCGAGCACTTCTTCGAGCTTCTCGTTGAGCACCACGATCAGCGAGTCGACATTGAGTTCGAGTTCGGCAAGACCGGTGTCGGCAATGTTCATGCGACGACCGCCCTCGAAGTCGAAGGGCTTGGTCACCACGCCGACGGTCAGGATGCCCATCTCGCGAGCGACGCGGGCGATCACCGGTGCGGCGCCGGTTCCGGTTCCCCCACCCATTCCCGCGGTGATGAACAGCATGTGCGCGCCGTCGATCGCGTCGCGTATTTCCTGCACGGCCTGCTCGGCAGCATCGCGGCCCTTGTCGGGCTTGCTTCCCGCGCCCAGACCGGTATGGCCGAGCTGGATGGTTTTGTGCGCCGCGCTGCGGCTCAGCGCCTGTGCGTCGGTATTGGCGCAAATGAATTCGACGCCCCCCACCGCGCACTGGATCATGTGCTCGACGGCGTTGCCGCCCCCCCCGCCCACGCCGATCACCTTGATTTGCGTTCCCAGGTTGAAGGCTTCTTCTTCAATCATTTCAATGCTCATTTTTTTCTCCTGATTTGCAGTTGCCAAGTAATTTTTGATTCTGGATTCGCCAGCCCTCAGGGCGGCGGACCCGCGCAGGCCCAGTGCGTGTGCGGACTGCCGCGCGCCAGCCAGATCTTGGGCGCCGGGCCATGCGTGCGTGCGGAGCACGGTTCTTGGATTCGGATCATCAGAAGCTCCCTACGAACCAGTCCCTGACCTGGCCAAAAGCTGTTTTGATCGATCCGCTCTTTTGCGCTACCTTGAAGCCGCGCAGCCGGGCCAGCCGCGCCTCTTCCAGCAGGCCCATCACCGTTGCCGCGCGCGCCTGCGCCACCATGTCCGACAGGGCGTTGGAGTACTTTGGAATGCCGCGGCGGACCGGCTTGAGGAAGATGTCCTCACCGAGCTCGACCATCCCCGGCATCACGCAACTGCCTCCGGTCAGCACAATGCCACTGGACAAAACTTCTTCAAAACCCGATTCGCGTATCACCTGGTGCACCAGCGCGAATATCTCCTCCACCCGCGGCTCGATCACGCCCGCCAGCGCCTGGCGGCTGAGCATGCGGGGCCCCCGGTCACCCAGCCCCGGCACCTCGACCTGCGTCTCGGCGTCGGTTAGCAGTTGTTTGGCGAAGCCGCTCTCGACCTTGATGTCCTCGGCGTCTTTGGTCGGTGTGCGCAAGGCCATCGCGATGTCGCTGGTGATCAGGTCGCCCGCGATCGGTATCACCGAGGTATGGCGTATCGCGCCGTTGGTGAAAATCGCGACGTCGGTGGTGCCGGCTCCAATGTCGACCAGGGCGACGCCGAGTTCGCGTTCATCGTCGGTCAATACCGACAGGCTTGAGGCCAGACCATTGAGCATCAGCTGCTCGACTTCGAGGCCGCAGCGACGAACGCACTTGATAATGTTTTCCGCCGCGCTTTGCGCCCCGGTGACGATGTGCACCTTGGCCTCGAGCCGGATTCCGCTCATGCCGATCGGTTCCCTGACATCCTGCGCGTCGATGATGAATTCCTGCGGCTCGACCAGCAGCAGGCGCTGATCGGTGCTAATGTTGATCGCTTTTGCGGTTTCAACGACACGCGCGACGTCGGCCTGCGTGACCTCGCGGTCCTTGATGGCAACCATTCCGCTTGAGTTTATGCCGCGGATGTGACTGCCGGTGATGCCGGTGTACACCCGCGTGATCTTGCAGTCGGCCATCAGTTCGGCCTCCTTAAGTGCAAGCTGGATGCTTTGCACGGTCGCGTCGATGTTGACAACGACGCCGCGCTTGAGGCCGGTGCTTGGCGCGATGCCAAGCCCGGCGAGTTTGAGTTCTCCGCCAGCGAGCACTTCGGCGACCACCACCATGACCTTGGCGGTCCCAATGTCCAGGCCTACGACCAAATCTTTGTATTCTTTTGCCATATGTTCACCTGTGGTTCGGTTGCGCTAATTCTTCTGTCCGGCCGCAGCCAGGGTGCTGACACCGCGCAGACGCAGCGCGTAGCCATCCGGATGGCGCAGGTCAGCCGAATCCACCGCATCGGGCCTGCGCTTGTAGCGTGAGGTCACCTGCGTGAGCGTCCTAAGAAAACGCGCCGTGCGCTCCACCACGTCTGCGTCGCTGCCGCGGCCGAGTTCGACCGCGGCGCCGTTGTCGAGCCGTGCGATCCAGCTTCCGCGTCCGGTCAGTTCGAGTTGCTCAAGCTGCAAGTCCAGCAATTCGAACTGTGGCGCTAGCAGCCCCGCCATCGCCAGCACCTGCGGCTCCTGGCCGGTCGGACCGCTCAATCGGGGCAGTGCTTCGTTCTCCACCTCGCCCACGTTGGCTTCAAAAACTTCACCGAAATTGTTCAGCATCTTCGAGTCGCCCTCCGCGCCCCAGAAGGCCACCGCCCGGTGCTCTTGCAGGACTACCTTGATGCGGTTCGGGAACTCGCGCCGGACGACCGCTTGGCGCACCCAAGGAACGGCTTCGAAAGCCTGTTTGGCGCGCGCCAGATCGATCGTCAACGTGCTGCCCGAGAGTTTTGGCAGAACGTTGGCGCGCAACGTGACGGCGTTGTTGTGCGTGACGTCGCCGGTCACGGCGACCGCGCCGATCGCAAATACAGGGTGGTTGGCGGCGCCCGACAGCAGCGCCGCGAGCAGCGCGATGACGAAGGCGGTCAGCAGCGCGGCGGCACAGATATTCATCAGCCGAATGTCAAACGGGGTCGGCACGGTTTCGCTCACGGCCCTGCTCCTCCCGTAGCCAGGTCTGGTCGCCGCGGGTTGTCCAGCGTCGCGAGCGATAGCAGCCGCAGGCACAGGGCCTCGTAGCTGATGCCGGTGGCGCGGGCTGACATGGGTACCAGCGAGTGGCTGGTCATTCCGGGTGAGGTGTTTATTTCCAGTAGGTAGGGCTGGCGGGTTCGCGCGTCGACCATCACGTCGACCCTGCCCCAGCCGCGGCAATCGAGCACGCGGTAGGCCTTGAGGACGATCGCCTTGATCACGTCCTCTTCGTGCGCCGGGAGTCCGCTGGGAACCAGGTAACGCGTGTCGTTGGTGAAATACTTGTTCTGATAGTCGTAGTTACCTTGCGGTGCCACGATGCGTACCAATGGCAGTGCTTGGGCGTCATCACCGGCGCCGATGACCGGGCAGGTCAGTTCGTCGCCGTCGATGTACTGTTCGCACAGCACGTCGGGGTCGCGTTGGGCCGCCTGCACCACCGCATCCAACATTTCCCGATGCGAGGCGACCTTGACAACGCCGATGGACGAGCCCTCGCGCGCGGGCTTGACGATCAGTGGCAGGCCGAGCGCCTGTGGTATGGCATCGAGTTCCTGCTGGCTGAAGCGGCCCTGGCGCAGCAACTGGTACTTCGGCGTTGGCAGGCCCTCGGTCAGCCAGACCCGTTTGGTCATCACCTTGTCGATCGCTATGGCCGACGCCATGACACCCGAGCCGGTGTAGGGTATGCCCAGCAGTTCCAATGCGCCCTGCACCGTTCCGTCTTCGCCAAAGCGGCCATGCAAGGCGATGAAGCAGCGTGCAAATCCTTCCCGGCGTAGTTCGCCTAGATCGCGCTGCGACGGGTCGAAGGCGTGGGCGTCTATGCCGCTGGCCTGCAGCGCCTGCAGCACGCCCTGGCCCGACATCTGTGAAATCGCGCGTTCGGCAGAAGCGCCACCCATGAGAACGGCCACCTTGCCGAAATCCTTTATGTCGTGCATGCGCTTGCCCCCTGACCACACAGTTCAAGCGTTCGCGCGGGCACCGCGCTGATCGAACCGGCGCCCATACAAAGCAGCACATCGCCGCTTTGCGCGTTGTCGCAAATCGCCTGCGCCAAGTCGCGCACATCGGCGATGAAGACGGGTTCGATCTGCGCAGACACGCGCAGCGCGCGCGCCAAAGAGCGGCCGTCCGCGGCGACGATCGGTGCCTCACCGGCCGGATAGACCTCGCACAGCAGCACCAGGTCTGCCTGCGCGATGACGCGCACGAAGTCGTCGAAACAGTCGCGCGTGCGGGTGTAGCGGTGGGGCTGGAACGCCAGTACCAGACGACGACCGGGAAACGCCCCCCGCGCTGCCGCCAGGGTGGCGGCCATCTCAACCGGATGGTGGCCATAGTCGTCGACCAGCGTGAACTCGCCGCCGTCGCGCGCCTTGACCTCTCCGTAGTGTTGGAAGCGACGCCCGACACCCTTGAAATCGGCCAAAGCGCGGACCAGCGCGTCGTCTGGAATATTGAGCTCGACCGCAACGGCGATCGCCGCCAGCGCATTGAGTACATTGTGGCGCCCGGCAAGATTCAGCAGCACCTCGAGGTCGGGCAGCGTGACGCCGTTGCGCCGCTGAACCCTAAAGCGCATCTGGCCGGCGGCAGCGCTGACGGCGATCGCGCGCACCTGCGCTCCTTCTTCAAAGCCATAGGTGGTGATCGGGCAGTTGACCTGCCCCATGATGCTGCGCACCGACGCGTCGTCACTGCACAAGATAGCGGTACCGTAAAACGGCATACGGTGCAGGAAGTCGACAAAGGCCGACTTCAAGCGTTCGAAGTCGTGGCCGTATGTTTCCATGTGGTCGGCGTCGATGTTGGTGACGACGGCCATGACCGGCAGCAGATTGAGAAAGGAGGCGTCGGACTCGTCGGCCTCGACGACGATGTAGTCACCGCTTCCGAGTCGCGCATTGGCACCGGCGCTGTTGAGCCGTCCACCGATGACAAAGGTCGGGTCGAGCCCTGCCTGCGCCAGCACGCTGGCGACGAGGCTGGTCGTGGTGGTCTTGCCGTGCGTTCCGGCGATTGCGATTCCTTGCTTCAGGCGCATCAGTTCGGCGAGCATCAGCGCCCTTGGAACCACCGGTATGCGCATGCGCCGGGCCTCGACGACTTCGGCATTGCCGGGCTGTACGGCGGTTGAGGTGACGACCGCGTCTGCACCGGCTACCTGCGCTGCGTCATGGCCTACAAATACCGTGATGCCCAGGCTGCCGAGCCGGTTCAGCGTTGGGCTGTCAGACTGGTCCGAACCCGAAATAGCGTAGCCCAGGTTCAGCAGTACTTCGGCAATTCCCGACATGCCGGAGCCGCCGATACCGACGAAGTGGATGTGCTTGATCGCGTGCTTCACGTCGTCAGCTCCTCGCAGGCCGCCACCAATTCTGCGGTGGCGCTGGTCTTGGCCAGTCCTCGGGCCCGCGTTGCGCAGGCCAGCAATGCAGCACGGTGGGCGGATTGCAGCCATTGCGCCAGCCGCTCGGGCTGGAGTTCGGATTGCGGCATCAGCCAGGCGGCACCTTGGTCGGCGAGAAATCGCGCATTGCGTGTCTGATGGTCGTCGACCGCGGCGGGAAATGGCACCAGCAGCGCCGCGGCCCCGATCGCCGCCAACTCGGTCACCGTGCTGGCACCGGCGCGACAGATCACCAGGTCGGCGTCGGCGATGGCGCTTGCCGTGTCGTCGATGAAAGGGGTTGTTTCGGCCTGTACGCCCGCCGCCGCATAGCCGGCGCGTAGCGCGTCTATCTGCGCAGCTCCGCTTTGGTGCAGCACCTGCGGCCGCTGCGCCGGGTCCATCAATGCCAGCGCCTGCGGAACGATCTGGTTGAGCGCCCGCGCGCCCAAGCTTCCGCCCAGCACCAGCAGGCGCAAGGGGCCGCTTCGCCCGGCGAAGCGCTGCTCGGGATCCGGCTGGCCGATAAAGGCTGCGCGTAAGGGGTTGCCGACCCAGCGGGCCTTGGCGATCACGTCAGGAAAGGCGGTGAATACCCGGTCTGCAACGCCGGCCAGCAGCCGGTTGGCGCTGCCGGCGATGGCATTTTGTTCGTGCAACACCAGTGGCTTGCCGAGCAGCACGCCCATCATGCCGCCTGGAAAACTGATGTAGCCGCCGAGCCCCACCACGACATCGGGTTGCATCCTGCGGATCAACTGCAGGCTTTGCCAGAAGGCGCGTAGCAGTCGCAGTGGCAGTAATGCCAGCGTCAGCATGTCCTTTCCACGGACGCCGGAGAAGTCGAGCGCCTCGAAAGAAAATCCCTGCCCGGGAACGAGTTGGCTTTCCATGCTCGGTTTTCCGGCGCTGCCCCGGCCACCCAGCCAGCACACGGTCCAGCCGCGATCGCGCAGCGCCAGCGCCAGCGCCAGACCGGGGAAAATATGGCCGCCGGTGCCACCCGCCATCACCAGCGCGCAGCGTTGTCCGACGGGGTTCACGAGCGGCCCCCCTGCATCAGCTGACGGCTTTCGATGTCGATGCGCAGCACGACGGCGATGGCGATCATGTTTACCAAAATGGCCGAGCCGCCGAAGCTCATCAAGGGCAGCGTCAGGCCCTTGGTCGGCAGCGCGCCAAGATTCACGCCCATGTTGATGAAGGCCTGAAATCCCATCCACACACCCACGCCCTGCGCGACCAGGCCGGCGAATACCCGGTCCAGCGCGATCGCCTGCCGACCGATGTGGATCATTCGCCTTGTCAGCCACAGGAACAAGCAGATCACCGACAGCACGCCGACCAGGCCAAACTCCTCGCCGATCACCGCCAACAGAAAGTCGGTATGCGCCTCTGGAAGCCAGTGCAACTTCTCGACGCTGCCGCCCAGGCCAACGCCGAAAATTTCGCCACGCCCTATGGCGATCAGCGCGTGGGATAGCTGGTAGCCCTTGCCCAGGGCATGTTTTTCGCTCCATGGATCCAGGTAGGCGAAGATGCGCTCGCGCCTCCAATCCGAGAGAGCGATCATCAGGGCGAAAGCGACCAGAAGGATTGCGGCGATCAAGAAGAACATGCGCGCGTTGACGCCGCCGAGGAACAAGATTCCCATTGCGATCACCGCGATCACCATGAATGCGCCCATATCGGGTTCGGCCAACAGCAGCAGGCCGACGACGGCGACCGCGATCCCCATCGGCATGACAGCGCGGAAAAAATTCTCTTTCACCTCCATCTTGCGGACCATGTAGTCGCTGGCGTACAGCAGGACGGCGAATTTCGCCAGTTCCGAGGGCTGAAAGGTCATCGGTCCGATGACCAACCATCGCCGCGCGCCGTTGACGCCTTTGCCGACCTGCGGTATGAGCACGGCGATCAGCAGCGCCAACGAAACGACAAACAGCCAGGGCGCGATCTGCTCCCATTTGGCAATCGGTATCTGCAGCGCGACCAGTGCGGCGACAAACGAAATCGCCAGCCACATCATGTGGCGCAGCAGGAAGTGGGTATGGGTGTAACGGGTGAATTTTGGATTTTCGGGCATCGCAATCGAAGCCGAGTAAACCATCACCAGACCCCATGCCAGCAGCGCCACAGTCACCCATACCAGCACCTGGTCGAAGCTGGCCATGCGCATCGGTGCGGCGTCGACCGCGCCGGTCCGACTCAGGCCCAGGCGCACCGGCAGGCGCTCTGGCGGCGAAGTGCGCGCCAGCCATCCGCCGATACGTGCCAAGACCGCGCTCATGCGCTGACCCCGGAAAGGCTTTGCTGCGTGTCGGCCAGCGCTGCGACCGCCTCGCAAAAAACCTGTGCGCGGTGCACATAGCTGTCGAACATGTCGAAGCTGGCACACGCTGGCGACAGCACCACCGCGTCGCCGGGACGGGCCAGGTCGTGCGCCTTTGCCACTGCCTCGTGCATGCTGGCGGCGTCGACGATTTCGACGCCGCTGGATTGCAGCGCCGCGCCTATCGTCGGTGCATCGCGCCCGATCAGCACCACCGCGCGTGCAAATTGCGCTACTGGGACCGCCAGCGGCGAGAAGTCCTGCCCCTTGCCCTCGCCGCCGACGATCAGTACCAGCTTGCGCTCGGCGCCAAGCCCGGTCAGAGCGGCAACCGTGGCGCCTACATTGGTTCCCTTGCTGTCGTCGAAATATTCAACTTCCCGGATCACGGCCACAGGCGCGACCCGGTGCGGCTCTCCGCAGTATTCGCGCAGCCCGAACAGCACTGGCGCGAGTGCGCAACCAGCGGCTTCGGCCAGCGCCAGCGCGGCCAGCGCGTTGACGGCGTTGTGACGGCCCCTGATGCGCAACGCGTCGGCCGGCATCAGCCGCTGTATGTGCAAGGCCTCGGCCTCTTGGCCCTTGCGCAGCTTGTGGGTCGGGTCGAGTTCGAGCGCACGAACCAGCCACGCCATGCCGTTGACCTGCTCGATGCCGAAGTCCCCTGCGCTCTGCGGCATTTGGGCACCAAAAGTCAGGTAGCGGCGCGCAGCGCGCCCCCGCACCGGTGCCGGCAGCATCGCCATCACGGTCTCATCGTCGCGGTTGAGCAGCATCAGGCCTTGCTGCCCAAACACCTTTGCCTTAGCTAGCGCGTAGTCGGCCATGGTGAGGTGCCAGTCCAGATGGTCCTGGCTGATGTTGAGTAGGCAGCCCGCGATCGGCTCGAAGGCGCCTGGCGCGCCATCGGACTTTGCGCAGTCGGCCAGTTGGAAGCTCGACAGCTCGACGACCCAGACTTCAGGCAGCGTGTCGCCGTCGAGGCAGCGCGCCAGACTGTCGAGCAGTGTCGGACCGATGTTGCCAGCGGCTATCGCGGTCTTGCCGGCGCGCTGAACCAGTTGGGCCGTGAGCGCGGTGACCGTGGTCTTGCCGTTGGTTCCGGTGACCGCGAGCAGCTTGGGCTGGTAGGCGTGCGCCGTACGCAGGTCGGCCAGCGCCTGGGCGAACAGGTCAAGTTCGGCCCGAACCGGCGTTGCACGGGCGCGCGCAGCGGCGTCGATGTCCTGTACCTGTTCGGGCGAAAGTCCCGGGCTTTTGAGCAGCAGCGTGGGCGCGGCGCGCTCCAGTAGCGCCGCGTCAAGGGCCGCGCAGACAAAGCCCACACCGGGCAGTTGCTGGCGAAGGGTGGCGAGCTCGGGTGGCGCCTGACGGGTGTCGGCGACCGTGACCTGGGCTCCCTGGCGAACGCACCATCGCGCCATGGCCAGACCCGAGGCGCCCAGCCCCAGGATCAGGATAGATTGGTTGTGCAGGGGCCCCATGGTGTGCTCTCTTAGCGCAACTTCAGGGTGGACAGTCCGACCAGGCATAGCAGCATGGTGATGATCCAAAAGCGCACCACCACCTGCGACTCCTTCCAGCCGCTTTTCTCGAAATGGTGGTGCAGAGGTGCCATGCGAAGCAGTCGGCGACCCTGGCCAAACTTTTTTCGGGTGTATTTGAAATAACCCACCTGCAGCATCACAGATACCGCCTCGGCGACAAATACCCCACCCATGATGAACAGGACGATTTCCTGGCGAACGATCACGGCGATGGTCCCCAGCGCGGCGCCCAGCGCAAGCGCCCCGACGTCGCCCATGAACACCTGCGCCGGATGGGCGTTGAACCACAGGAAGGCCAAGCCTGCCCCCGCCATGGCGGCGCAAAAAATCAGCAGTTCGCCCGAACCCGGTATGTGCGGGAAAATCAGATACTTGGAATAGACAGCGCTTCCGGTGACGTAGGCGAATACGCCCAGTGCGGAACCGACCATCACCACCGGCATGATCGCCAGTCCATCCAGACCATCGGTGAAGTTGACCGCGTTGCTCGACCCGACGATGACCAGATAGCTGAGGACAACGAAGCCCAGTACGCCCAGCGGATAACTGACCTCCTTGAAGAAGGGCAGCAGCAAGCCGGCCTTGGGCGGCAGGTCGAGGTCAAAGCCTGACTGCACCCATTTGGAGAACAACTCCAGAACGCGCAGATTCGAGTTTTCGGAGATGCTGAAGACGAGGTACAGGGCCGCTGTCAGACCGATCAGCGACTGCCAAAGATACTTTTCGCGCGAGCGCATTCCCTCGGGGTCCTTCTTCACCACCTTGCGCCAGTCGTCGACCCAGCCGATCGCGCCAAAGCCAATCGTCACCACCAGAACGATCCAGACAAAGCGGTTCGACAGGTCGAACCACAGCAGCGTCGACACGCTGATGCACAGCAGTATCAGTACGCCGCCCATGGTCGGAGTTCCGCTCTTGCTCAGGTGCGACTCCATGGCGTAGCTGCGGATGGGCTGGCCGATCTTCAATTCGCCCAGACGCCTGATCACGCTGGGTCCTGCAGCCAGTCCGATCAGCAGCGCGGTGAGCGCCGCCATGACGGCACGAAAAGTCAGGTACTGGAACACCCTGAAATAGCCGAATTCCGGCGACTGTGCCTGTAACCACTGGGCCAGACTCAGCAGCATGGAACCTCCTGCTTGTCAGCGGCCAGGGGCTGCGCGTGGCGCGTGATGGCCTGCACGACGCGCTCCATTTGCATGAACCGCGAGCCCTTGACCAGCACGCTGGCGTGCCGCGGAAGTTCGTTCAGTACGGCGGCATTGAGTGCGTCGATATGGTCGAAGTGGCGCGCGCCGGAAAAGCACTGGCTCGCAGCGCTGGCGAGCTCGCCCAGCGTGAATAGCGATTCGATGCCGAGCTGTTTGGCCAGTTCGCCGGCCTGCGTGTGGAAAGTCTTTCCCTGTTCCCCAACTTCGCCCATGTCGCCAAGCACCATCAGACGCGGTGTCGGCAGCCCTGCCAGCAAGGCCAGTGCAGCCGCCACCGAGTCCGGATTGGCGTTGTAGCTGTCGTCGACCAGCGTGCAGGTGTGGTCGCCGGCGCGCAGCGTGATCGCGCGCGAGCGGCCCTGTACCGGCTCGAATTCTTCAAGGCCCGCCGCTATGGGCTCCAGTCCGACGCCGGCGGCGATGGCGCAGCTTGCCGCCGCCAGCGCGTTGTGCACATTGTGCAGGCCGGCTATGCGCAGCTGGAACGCCAGCGCGCCAAGTGGCGTGGCGGCTTGTATGTGCCAGGCGCCGCTGTGCCATTGGGGCGCATTGCAGCGTATGTCGGCCGCGCCGTCACCGACTGCGAAGCGCAGCGTTCGGCGCTGTGCCGCCATCGAGGTCCACAGATCTGCGAAGGCGTCGTCGCGTGGAAAAACCGCCACCCCGTCATCGGCAAGCGCCTGGATGACCGACCCGTTTTCGTGCGCCACCGCATCGACGCTGGACATGAACTCCAGATGCTCGCGCTGTGCGTTGTTGACCAGGGCCACGCTCGGCCGAGCCATCGCCGCGAGACGGGCAATTTCTCCCGGATGGTTCATCCCGAGTTCCACCGCCGCGATGCGGTGCCTGCTGCGCAGCCGCAACAGCGTCAGCGGAACGCCGATGGCGTTGTTGAAATTGCCCTGGGTCGCCAGCATGGTGGCGGGATGGCAGGCGCGCAGGATGGCAGCGAGCATCTGCGTCACGGTGGTCTTGCCGTTGCTGCCGGTCACCGCTATGAGCGCCAGACTGAACTGCGCGCGCCAGCCGGTCGCCAGTTCGCCCAGGGCAACGAGCGTTTCGGGCACCTCGATTCCCGGCAGTCCGACGCGCTCGAGCCCGGCGCCCGGATGGCAGAGCGCGGCAACGGCGCCGCAGGCCTTGGCCTGCGCCAGCATCTGGTTGGCGTCAAAGCGTTCGCCCTTGAGCGCGACGAACAGGTCGCCGGCCTGCAGAGTGCGGGTGTCGGTATGCACGCGGCGGAAGACGGTCGACGCGTCGCCCACCGCAACGCCGTCGCGCAGCCATCGGGCCGCCTGGCGCAGGTCGGTCATCGCCGTCATGCAGCCATCCCGGTGGGTGCGCCGTGGCGGATGGCGAGCGCGCAGCGTACGCGTTGGAGGTCGGAAAATGGCCGGCGCGTTCCTGTCGTTTCCTGATAGGCCTCGTGGCCTTTGCCGGCCACCAGCACCACATCGCGGACGTCGGCCAGCGCCAGCGTGCGGTCGATGGCCTGACCGCGGTCGGGCTCGCGCATCACGTCAGGGTGGTCGGCTAGGCCGATGGCTATCTGGTCGATGATCGCTAGCGGGTCCTCGCCGCGCGGATTGTCGCTGGTCAGAACGATCCGGTCCGCGCCGCGTGCGGCTGCCGCGCCCATCAGCGCACGCTTGGAAGGATCGCGGTCGCCGCCGCAGCCGAATACGCACCACAGACGCCCCGCGCGGGCGGCGCTGAGCGCTCGCAGCGCCTCCAGCGCTTGCGCCAGTGCGTCGGGCGTATGGGCGTAGTCGACCACCGCCATCGGCTTGCCGGCTTCGCTGACGCATTGCATACGTCCCGGCACCGGAAGCAGGTCCCTGCAGGCGGCGACGGCGTCGGCCAGCGCAACGCCTAGCGTGCGCATGGCGGCCAGGACGCCGAGCAGGTTGGATACATTGAATAGCCCGACCAGCGGGGTCTGCAAGCGGTGCTGCTCCTGGCCCTCGGTGACGCAAAATGCCAGGCCGCCCGACTGGGATATCTGGCTTGCGCGCAGGCGCGCGGGCGAGCGGCACGAAACGGTCCAGATATCGGCTTGACTGCCTTCGAGGGCCTGCAGCACCTGTTGCGCCGCCGGGTCGTCGATGTTGACGACGGCGGCGCCCAGCCCTGGCCATTGAAACAGCCGCTGCTTCGCGCGCCAGTAGGCGGCCATGTTGCCGTGGTAGTCGAGGTGGTCTTGCGTGAAGTTGGTGAAGATGGCGGTGCGAATCCGGGTGCCGTCGAGCCGGTGCTCGTTGAGTCCGATCGATGATGCCTCTACGGCGCAGGCCTGCATGCCCGAGTCGACAAAGCCGCGTAGGCTGGCCTGCAGCAGCACCGGGTCGGGCGTTGTCAGCCCGGTGGACAGGAGCTGCTGCAGCGAGGCAGGATCATCGCCCTGCCCGTGTGCCGAAGGCGTCAGCCCGATGCCCAGCGTTCCGACCATCGCGCAGCGCAGCGCCGGCTCCATCGCGGTGTTCGACAGCGCCTGCGCCAGCCACCATACGGTAGATGTCTTGCCATTGGTCCCGGTGACGGCCAGTACAGCCAGCTCTTGCGACGGCTGCCCGAAGAAGTCGCAGGCCACCAGTGCGCTGGCAGCCTTGAGTCCGGTGTACGAAGCGACGCGTTCGGAGTCGAAGGCAAATTCTTTTACGCCGGCGCCTTCGACCAGGCAGGCCGCAGCGCCCTGGGCCAGTGCCGCGCGTACGTGCGCGCGTGCATCGCTCGTCGCACCGGGCCAGGCGATGAAGCCGTCGCCGTGGCGCAGTTTGCGGCTGTCGCTGCACAGCGTCCCGCGCACCAAGCCACGCAGCCAGCCTGCAGCTTCCAAGGGTGTCTGCAACGCGCGCATCAGAAGCTCTCCTCCACCGCGGCGACGATCTGCGGCTTAACCGCCATGTCAGGTGCCACGCCGAGGATGCGCAGGCTTTGCTGCACGACTTCGCTGAACACCGGCGCCGCCACTGCGCCCCCGTAGTGCTGTCCGTTGCTGGGTTCGTCGATCATCACGCAGACCACCACACGGGGCCTATCGATCGGCGCCATTCCGGTGAACCAGGACCGGTATTTGTTGCTCGCGTATCCCTTGCCGACTTGCTTGTGTGCCGTTCCGGACTTGCCGCCCACGGAATAGCCCAGCGTCTGCGCGAGTGGCCCGGTGCCGCCGGGTGCCGCGGCCATCTGCAGCATCTTGCGTACGGAAGCGGCAGTCTCGCTCGAGAAAACCCGGACTCCTACAGCCGGTTGATCGCTTTTGAGCATCGTGACCGGGATGATCTGGCCGTCGTGCGCAAACGAGGTATAGGACTGGGCCATCTGGAACAGCGAAGCCGACAGGCCGTAGCCGTAGGCCATCGTTGCTTGCTCGACCGGCCGCCAGTTCTTCCACGGACGCAGCCTGCCGGTGACGGCACCCGGGAATTGAACCTGGGGTTTTTGGCCATAGCCCAGCGCCGTATAGGTGTTCCACATTTCCTGCGGACTCATCTTCTGGGCGATTTTCAGCGCACCGATATTGCTGGATTTCTGGATCACGCCCTCGACGCTCAGGGTGCCGTTGTTGTGCGTATCGCTGATCGTGAACCCGCCGATGTTGAAGCGCCCCGGACTTGTCTCTACCAGGGTTTGCGGCTTCACGCGGCCGGCCTCCAGCGCCATTGCAATCGTGATCGGTTTCATCGTCGATCCGGGCTCAAAGGTGTCGGTCATCGCGCGGTTGCGCAACTGCTCGCCGGACAGGTTGCGCCGCTTGTCGGGCACGTAACTCGGGTAGTTGGCGAGTGCCAGAATTTCGCCGGTGACCGCGTCAAGTACGACGACGCTGCCCGCCTTTGCCTTGTTTTTTAATACCGCGTCGCGCAACTTTTGGTAAGCGAAGAACTGCACTTTGCTGTCGATGCTCAACTGCAGGTCACGTCCGTCGAGGGGGGGGATTTGCTCGCCGACCGATTCAACCACCTGACCAAGGCGGTTCTTGATCACGCGGCGCGAACCGGCGCGTCCCGCCAGGTCCTTGTCGAAGCTGAGTTCGATGCCTTCTTGCCCGACGTCTTCCACATTGGTGAAGCCCACCACATGGGCTGCCGCCTCGCCTTCGGGGTATTGGCGCTTGTATTCCTTGCGCTGGTGGATGCCACCCAATGCCAGCGCGCTGATCTGCTGCGCCACCGTCTCGTCCACCTGGCGTTTGAGCCAGACAAAGGTTTTGTCTTCGTCTTCAAGCTTGCGCTTGAGATCGGCTAGCGGCATCTCCAGCAGGTGCGCGAGTTGGGTCAGTTGCGCATCGTCGCGCGGTACATCCTCAGGAATGGCCCAGATGCTGGGAGCGGGAATGCTCGAGGCCAGAATCAGTCCGTTGCGGTCGATGATGCGCCCGCGGTTGGCCGGCAGCGCCAGGGTGCGGCCAAAGCGGACCTCGCCCTGGCGCTGGTAAAAGGCGTTCTCGATGATTTGGATGTGGACCGCGCGTGCGGCCAGGCCGATGAAACTGATGGCCACCGCCGCGACGACCAGCTTGCTGCGCCAGACCGGGGTTCGGCTGGCTAGCAGCGGGCTCGACGTGTAGGGAACGCTGCGAATCACTGGGTAGACGACCTGGATCGGGCCGCGTCAAAGGTTGTGGGATGCGTGCAGCGGCTCATGGCGTGCGTCCCGCTATGTTGCGCTGCGCCGGCGATGCAGACGGCTCTGAGTAGCTTGTGTAGTGGGTGATGGCGGGCGTTGCAGGGCGCATCTGGAGCTGGTCCTTGGCAAGCTTTTCCACCCGCAATGGAGCCGCCTGCGCGCGCTGTTCGAGTTGCAGCCGCTCGGCCTCCAGATCGAGCTTGTGGGCGTCCGAAATCGCCTTGTCCAGATCGGTGAAAAGCCGGCGCGACTCGTACTGGATGTTGACCAGATAAAGCGCGCTGACCAGCAGGGCCAGCAGCAGCGTCAGATTAAGCCGCGTCACAGCGCGGTCCGCTGCGCGATGCGCATGATCGCGCTGCGCGCGCGCGGGTTGGCCCTGACCTCGTCAGCCGACGGCTTGACGCGTCCCCTATCGCGCAGGCGCAGATTTTTGGGCGGCGCAAATGGCGCGCGCCGGTCGTACTGCTCGCTCGCGTGCCCGGCGATGAATTGCTTGACAATCCGGTCTTCGAGTGAATGAAAGCTGATCACGACCAGCAGTCCCTCGGGTTGCAGTACATCGATGCTGGCGGCTAAAGCGCTTTGCAGCGCTTCAAGCTCGGCGTTGATGAAAATCCGAAAAGCCTGAAACGTGCGTGTCGCAGGGTTCTGGCCGGCCTCGCGGGTCTTGACCGTATCCGCCACGAGCCGGGCCAGTTCGGTGGTGCTTGCAATGGGCCCGCGTTCCTGTCGGCGAGCAACAATCGCCTTTGCAATTGCGCCAGCAAACCGTTCCTCGCCATAGTCACGCACCACCTGCGCAATCTGCTCGACCGGCGCGTCGGCCAGCCACTGCGCGACGCTCTGCCCGCGGGTGGTGTCCATGCGCATGTCCAGCGGTCCCTCGAAGCGGAAGCTGAACCCGCGCTGCGGATCGTCGATCTGGGGCGAACTGATCCCCAGGTCGAGCAAAATCCCGCTGGCCACGGCACTGCCGAGTTCGGGCAAATGGTCGAAGCCTTGATGGCGGATGCAGAAGCGCGGGTCGGCGATCTGCGCTGCGCTGGCGACCGCATCCGGATCCTTGTCGAAGGCGATCAAGCGGTCCTGCGCCCGCAGCCTGGACAAAATCAGCCGCGCGTGCCCGCCGCGCCCATAGGTGCCGTCGACGAAGGTTCTGGGCGCGTGCGCCACGGCAGCGTCGGATCCGGCCAGCAGTGCGTCTACCGCCTCGTTCAGCAAGACGCTGGTGTGGGTCAGCCCATTGCGCACAGGCTGCTTTCAAAAAGAAAAATCCTTGAACACATCGGGCATATCACCCTGCATAGCCTTGGCTGCCAGGTTGTCGTAAATCGCCTTGTCCCAAAGTTCAAAGTGGTTGCCCATTCCGAGCAGGATGGTGTCGCGCGTGATGTTGGCTGCCTCGCGCAGTTCGGGCGAAACCAGCACTCGGCCGGTACCGTCCATCTCCACATCCATCGCGTTGCCCAGGAAGACGCGCTTCCACCACTGGGCTGACATCGGCAGGCTGGCAACGCGCTCGCGAAATTTCTCCCACTGCGCGCGTGGAAAAATCATCAGGCAACCGTGCGGGTGCCGCGTGATCGTCAACTGTCCGCCATCGCCGCTGCCCAGCAGATCCCGGTGGCGTGTTGGCACCGAAAGACGGCCTTTGGCATCCAGACTGAGTGACGAAGCCCCTTGAAACACGACAGACCATCCTCGCTTGTTGAACCAGACGGGAAAATAGTCAAGAAATCACACTATTCACCACCTATTTGCACTTTTTTGCACTGTATCAGCAAAAGCCGATTGCGCAACGACGCGCGCAACTATTTTTTCAATGAAATCAAGGACTTAGATTCAAGTCCGAAGTAAAAATCAGATCAAAAGTCCTTATAGAGCAAGGACTTAGAATGATTTATGCAGGTGATGGATTAAAACTGGCGTGCGCCGGCCCGGACTGTCTTAAAGAATAAAACGGGACAGGTCTTCGTCTTGGCTCAATTCTGCCAGTCGACCGTCGACGTACGCCGCATCGACCACCACCGTCTGCCCCTGCAGTTTGGCGGCGTCGAAGCTCACTTCGTCGAGCAGCCTTTCCATCACCGTGGCCAGACGCCGCGCGCCGATGTTCTCGGTGCGCTCGTTAACGCCGAAGGCAATCTCGGCAAGCCGGCTGACGCCTTCGGGCAAAAAGGTGACGGTGACGCCCTCGGTGGCCAGCAGCGCCTGGTATTGCTTGACCAGCGAGGCGTGGGTCTGGGTCAGGATCGACTCGAAGTCCTGCACGGACAGCGACTGCAACTCGACCCGGATCGGAAAGCGACCCTGCAACTCGGGTATCAAGTCACTGGGCTTGCTCAGGTGAAAGGCCCCGGAAGCGATGAACAGCACATGGTCGGTGCGGACCATCCCGTACTTGGTCGACACCGTTGTACCTTCGACCAGCGGCAGCAGATCGCGCTGCACGCCCTGGCGCGACACCTGCCCGGCATTGCCCTCCGCGTGCGAAGTGACCTTGTCGATTTCATCGATGAAGACGATGCCGTTCTGCTCGGCCGCATGGATCGCCTGAATCCGGATCTCGTCTTCATTGACCAGCTTCGCGGCCTCTTCATCGACGGCGAGTTTCAGCGCCTCGTCGATACGCAATTTGCGCGTCTGTCGCTTTTGCGATCCCATTTGACCGAAGAGTCCGCGCAGCTGCTCGGTCATTTCCTCCATTCCGGCGGGCCCTACGACTTCAAGCTGCGCAGCGGCCTGCGCCACTTCCATTTCTATCTCGCGCTCGGCCAATTGGCCTTCGCGCATCTTCTTGCGAAAAGTCTGGCGGGTCGCGCTTTCGGCCGACTCCGCTAGC
>CAISIP010000196.1 GCA_903885415.1 uncultured beta proteobacterium | reverse complement strand
TCAAACCCGACGTCGCCGCGGGCGGTGTCGCCGGTCGGCGAAGGAACCATGACCGGCAGGGCGCCGCCGGACATGATCCAGTGCGGAACCGACTGCTCTAGGTCCTGCAGGGTCTTGCTAGCGAACGCGGCACGCGCCGGGTCGGGGTAAAAAAAACAGGCGCTGACGCCGATCTTCAGGCGGTCTGGTGTGGCGCTGGCCATTTACATGGCGGCCTTGAACAGGGCCTCGAAATCGGCCGCCGTGCACGGCTGCGGGTTGGTCTGGTGGCAGATGTCGGCCGTGGCGATCTGCACCAGGCGCGGCAGGTGCCCAGGTGTCACGCCGTGGGCGGCCAGACCGCCGGTGATGCCGATGCTGGCCCTGAGCGTACGCAGCCAGCCGACAAAGGCCTTGCCGCCGCCGGCAACGCCACAGGCATGCGCCAGCGCATCGAACTTATTCGGTGCGGCGGCGTAGTTCCAATCCATCACGGTGTCGATCATCAGTGCGTTGGCTAGGCCATGGTGCAGGTCGCACACGGCGCCTAAGGCGTGGGCGCAGGAGTGGACTGCGCCGAGGTCTTTCTGGAACGCGATGGCGCCCATCATGGACGCCATCATCATGTCGGAGCGGGCCTGCAGGTTCGTCGGCTCCTGCACCGCCCGCAACAATGCGGCGGCGGCGATGCGTGTACCTTCAAGCGCGATGCCGTCGCACAGCGGGTGGTAGGCCGGCGACAGGTAGCTCTCGATGTTATGCGTCAGTGCATCCATGCCGGTGGCAGCGGTCACCGGAGCGGGCAGGCCGAAGGTGAGCTCGGGGTCGGCGAACACCGTCCTGGCGAGGATCTTGGGGCTGAACACCACGCGTTTGAGGTGCGTGTCGTTCTCGCTCACGACGCTGGAGCGGCCGACCTCCGAGCCGGTGCCGGATGTGGTGGGCAGGGCCACGAAATAGGGCAGGGCGTGCACGATGGGGCGCACCTGCGGGTGGTCCCAGACATACTCCAGAATGTCGCCTTCATGGGTCGCCGCCAGGCCCACGATCTTGGCCACGTCGAGCGCAGCGCCACCGCCAAAGCCGATCACGCAGTCGGCCTGGTGCGCCCGGAACGCGGCAGCGCCATCCATCACCTGGCTGCAGGTCGGGTTGCCGAAAACGCCGCAAAAGACCGCCACCTCCAGGCCCCCGAGGTGGGTCTTGAACTCGGTCAGAACCGGCAGCGCGCCCAGCGCCCTGTCGGTGACGATCAGCGGGCGCCTGCAGCCGGCCTGCAGCAGGTGCGCCGCGACGCGCTTGCGCGCACCGGCGCCGAACTCGATGGGCGTGGGAAAGGAAAAGTGGGTGATGGTCATAAGGGGGGTCGCGATGGTTCCTTGTACGCTATTGCGGCGTGCAGCCAATGTGTCTCAGATTATTTCGAAGTAACGTTTCATTTCCCAGTCGGTCACACCGTCGAGCCACTGGCGCCATTCCCAGTCCCGCGTCGCCGCGAAGTGGTCCACGAAACCGTCGCCCAGCCAGTCACGCGCCACTTCCGATTTCTCGAAGATGCGGGTGGTCTCTATCAGCGTTCGCGGAGCGCGGGCTATGTGCTCGGCGCCGACATTGGTTCCGGTGATGGGAGGCGCGCTCAGCTTCAGGCCCTTCTCGACCCCATGCAGGCCGGCCGCGATCACCGCGGCCATCGCCAGATACGGGTTGACGTCCGCGCCTGGGCAGCGTGTTTCAAGCCGCGTGGCCTTCGGGCTGCCGGCAATGACGCGAAAGCTGGCGGTGCGGTTGTCGATGCCCCAGGTCGGCTTGACCGGCGCCCAGAAGCCGTCGACCAGGCGCTTGTAGCTGTTGATGGTGGGCCAGATCATCGGCGCGAAGTCCATCATGCACGCCACCTGCCCCGCTAAGTAACTCTCGAAAAGCCGGCTCATCTTGCGCGGGGTCTTGGCATCGAAGAACAGGTTGGACTTGCCGTCCGACAGGCTTTGGTGGATATGGCCGCTGCAGCCCGGCAGGCTCTGGCTGGGCTTGGCCATGAAGCTGGGCATGATGCCGAAGGACGCGCCGATCTCCTTGGCGCCGGTCTTGAACAGGATCGCACGGTCGGCCTGCTCGAGCGCTTCGGAAAAGCCGATGGCGGCCTCGTAGACGCCGGGGCCGGTCTCGGTATGCAGGCCCTCGATGGGCACCTTGAAAGCCAGCATCTGATCCATCAGCCGGTTGAAGAATTCCCGGTTCTGGTTCATGCGCAGCAGCGAATAGCCGAACATTCCGGGCGTGAGTTGCTGCGGCCCGACGCCCTGCTTAGCGGCCCAGCTCTGCGGCGTTTCAAGAAAGTTGAACCACTCGAACTCCATGCCGGTCATCACCTTAAAGCCCATCGTTTCGGCGCGTTTGAGCACCCGCTTGAGCGTCTGGCGCGGACACTGCGCGTGGGCAGACGCGTCGGCGTTGACGAACTCGCCCAGGAAGAAGGGAACGCCGTCGTCCCACGGCACATGGCGCCCGGTATCGAGGTCGAGCCGCGCCAGCGCGTCGGGAAAGCCATGCTGCCATCCGGTAGCGGTGGTGTTGTCGTAGGTCGCGTCCATCATGTCCCAGCCCAGCACCACGTCGCAAAAGCCGAAGCCGCCGCCCGGGTAAGCTTCTGCAGCGCCGAGAAACTTGTCGCGGTGCAGGTACTTGCCGCGCAGTACGCCGTCGATATCGCTCACCGCCACCTTGACCTTGGTGGCGGCAGAGCGCCGGACTTGTGCAAGAGCCGGGTGCTCGGGGAGAAGCTTGCTGCTGGCGGTGATTTTGTTGCTAGGCATGGTGTGCTGGGTAGTGCTACAGGCGGACAAGCGGCGCGGCGCCTAGCGAGTAAAGCGCGCCAGGGAACGCAGGCGTCAAGCGCAGCAGTCTAAACCACAAAGCACGGGCGCTTTCAGGCTACGGATCTGCGCCCACGGGGCTAAAAGCGCCCGGCCGCATAGGGGGCCAGGTCGATCGGCGAGGCCCGGTCGGCGACCAGGTCGGCGACCAGCGCCCCGCTGACGCCGCCCAGCGTCAGGCCGATATGCTGGTGGCCGAATGCGTAGACGACGCGGCGCGATGCGCGCGATCGCCCGAGCACCGGCAGACCGTCGGGCAGGGTGGGCCTAAAGCCCAGCCAGGGCTCGCTAGGCTCGGCCAGCGCGGGAAGCGCGCGGCGGGATGTGAACTGCAGCAGGTCCAGCAGGCCCTTGTGCTTGGCGGGC
>CAISIP010000195.1 GCA_903885415.1 uncultured beta proteobacterium | reverse complement strand
GTGCCCGGAACAGCGAGGGCAAAACATCCGATAGGAGACGCATTATGGTTAATTTGCGCCACTCGGTGCCGAAATCCTGCCGGGGAATTGGCGCGCCCGGTCCGAAAAGTAACAAATGGGTCGTACGCTGTTCTCAATGCGTCAATAGAGCCGGCATACCAAGAAGCCGGCATGCCCGCCGCGGCTGGGGTGGCTTCGCCGCAGCCCGCTGCGCTCAGCGCCTGAATTCCCGATAAAGCAGGTACAGCCCGCTGAAGGTGACGATGGCAGCGCCACTGACCACCGCCAGGTCGGGCACATGGCCAAAGACCAGCCAGCCCAGCAAGCCCATGTACACGATCTGCTGGTACAGAAATGGCGCCAGCACCGCGGCCGATGCGTAGCGGTGCGCCTGCGCCACCATGAGATGCCCGAGCCCACCCACCAGCCCCATGGACAGCACCAGCATCCAGCTCAGCCAGTCCTCAGGGGTCTTCCACTGCAGCAGGCCCAGCGGCGTCAGCAAGACGGTGGCGCCGATCGCCGACAACAGCTGCGTGGCGGCTGGCAGCTCGGTGGCCGCCAATCGCCTGGTGAGTAGGTTGAAGGCGGCATACAGCACCGCATTAAGGATCGACAGAACGATCGCCGGGTGGAACGCCTGCGAGCCCGGCCGGACAATCAGCAATACGCCGCCAAAGCCCAGCACGATCGCAATCCAGCTACGCGCGTCGAGCCGCTCGCCGAGCCAGCGTGCGCTGATCAGCGCGATCATGATCGGGACCGAGAATTGGATCGCCGCCGTGACGTCGAGCTGCAGGTAGCGCAGGGCCCAAAAATTCAGTCCCGTCAGGACGGCGAGCATCAGTGCGCGCAGCGCCTGCAACTTCGGCTGCTGCACCCGCACCAAGCGCATGCCGTAGCGCGGCGCCAGCAGCGCCAGGCCGAGCAGCGAATGCGTCAGAAAGCGCAACCACACCACCTGGAATACCGGCAGGCTCAGCACCAGCCACTTGGCGGTGGTGTCGAGCGCGGAAAAACACAGCGTGGTCACGCAGACCATGGCGATACCCAGCCGCCGGTTGCGTGCACTGTCTAGCTCGAGCATGTGCGCCCTGCCCCGGGGCCCCGTAGTCTTTCAGCGGCGCAGCGTGCAGCAGGCGCCACGATCACGGCCCTCAAAGCCGCTCGGTCACCCAGGCCCGCACGCTGGCCAGCGCAGCATCAAGCCGGGCCGGCTCGGTACCGCCGGCCATCGCCATATCCGCCTTGCCACCGCCCTTGCCGCCGACCTGACTCGCCACCAGGTTCACCAGCTCGCCGGCATGCACCCGTCCGAGCAGATCGGAGGTTACGCCGGCGGCCAATTGCACCTTGGCGCCCTCGACCACGGCCAGGACGATCACGGCGCTCTTGAGCTTGTCCTTCAGCTTGTCCATGCTCTCGCGCAGCGTCTTGCTGTCGGCGCCGTCGAGCCGCGCGACCAGCAGCCGAACGCCCTTGATATCGAGCGCCTGCCGGACCAGTTCGTCGCCCTGGCCCGACGCCAGTCGGCCCTTGAGCGCGGCGACTTCCTTTTCAAGCTGTCGGGCGTGGTCGACCACCTGACGCACCCGTTCGTTGAGCTCCGCCACCGGAGCCCTGAGCGTGGCCGCCACCTGCCCTAGCGCCGCTTCGATCTGCTGCAGGTAGGCCAGCGCCCCCTGCCCGGTGACCGCCTCGATGCGCCGCACGCCGGATGCGACACCCCCCTCGGACACGACCTTGAACAGGCCGATGTCGCCGCTGCGCTGAACATGCGTTCCGCCACACAACTCGGTGGTGCTTGCGATATCAAGTACCCGCACCACCTCGCCATACTTCTCGCCGAACAACATCATGGCGCCGGTCTGCTTGGCAGCCTCGATGTCCATCAGCCGCGACTGGGTCGCCGCGTTGGCCAAAATTTCTGCGTTGACGATAGCCTCAATGCGCTGCAGTTGCCCCGGCGTTACCGGAGCGGTGTGGGCGAAATCAAAGCGGGTCCGCTCGGCGTTGACCAGGCTTCCCTTTTGCTGTACGTGGGTCCCCAGCACCTCGCGCAACGCCTTGTGCATCAGATGGGTGGCCGAGTGATTGCGCATGGTAGCGGCGCGAGTCATCGCGTTCACATGCGCGGTGACGGCGTCTCCAATCTTGATCGCGCCCGAAGCCAGCAACCCATGGTGTCCGAAGACATCGGCCTTGATTCTCTGGGTGTCAGCAACTTCGAACATGGCGGCTTCGGAAACAATGGCACCTTCGTCGCCGACCTGACCGCCGCTCTCAGCATAAAACGGGGTGCTCGATATCACCACCACGCCGG
>CAISIP010000194.1 GCA_903885415.1 uncultured beta proteobacterium | reverse complement strand
TCAGGCTGCCACGCACATAGGCCACGGCGAGCCCGGCGACGATGGCCAGCAGCACCTCGAGCAGCAATATCGGAACCATGATGGTTAGCGTGGCCGGAAGCCGGGTCGCAAATATCTGCGCTATCGGCTCGTTGGTGGTCCAGCTCTTGCCCCAGTTGAAGCTGAATATCTGCTGCACAAAGAGCCACAGCTGCTCCCATACCGGCCGGTCGAGCCCAAGCTGCGCGCGCAGCGAGGCGATGCGCTCGGGCGAGGCCTTGAGACCGGCCATGACCTCGGCCGGGTCGCCGCCGAAATACTTGAACAGGAAGAAGATCAGCAGGATCACGCCCAGCAGCGTGGGAATCATCTGCCAGACGCGTCGCAGAATATAGGGAAGCATATGCAGCTTGACTTTGGGATAATGCCGGAGCCGACGACAGCTTGGATTATGCGTGCGCGGCCAGGGGTCCGGGCCGCGAGCGCTGTCAGGGCGAAAAACATCACGAGCTTATGACCACCACACCAAGATTTCTAGGCGCTTGCTTGCTGCTCTGCCTCGCGTTGCTGGAAGCGGGGCGCGCACAAGCGCAAAGTCGGGCCGGTGACAAGCTGCTGCGCTACGCCTTTCCGATATCCGAAACCGGTTTCGATCCGGCCCAGCTGTCCGACCTGTATTCGCGCATCATCACCGCCAACATATTCGACGCCCTGTACGGCTACGACTATCTGGCACGGCCGGTGAAGGTGCGGCCCAATGTGGCCGCGGCGATGCCGCTCATCAGCGACGACTTCCGCACCTATACCGTCACGATTCGCCCGGGCATTTATTTCGCCGACGACGCGGCCTTTGGCGGGAAGAAGCGCGAGCTGACCGCGCAGGACTTTGTCTACAGCTACAAGCGCATCTTCGACCCCAAGACCAAAAGCCCGAGCTACAGCGACCTGGAGGAGGAGAAGCTGATCGGTATGGATCAGTTGCGCCGCGACGCAGAGAAGCCCGGCGCGAGCTTCAACTACGACCGGGAAGTGGAGGGCATCCGCGCGCTCGACCGTTACACGATCCAGTTCAAGATGCAGGAGACGCGCCCGCGATTCATCTACCAGCTTGCCGACGCCGGGGTGTTTGGCGCCGTCGCGCGGGAGGTGGTCGAGAAATACGCGGACAAGATCATGGAGCATCCGGTCGGCACCGGCCCGTTCAAGCTCGACCAGTGGACCCGGTCGTCGAAGATGGGTTTTGTACGCAACCCCAACTTTCGCGAGGAGTTCTATCAGGCCGAACCCGCCGCCGATGACGCCCGTGCGCAGGAGATATACCGCCAGATGAAGGGCAAGCGGCTGCCGATGGTCGACCGGGTAGAGGTGTCGATTATTGAAGAGGCCCAGCCGCGCTGGCTGTCCTTTCTGGGCAACGACCACGAGCTGCTGGAGCGGCTGCCCAACGCATTTGCCTACCAGGCGATCCCCAACAACCGGCTGGCGCCCAATTTGGTGAAGAAGGGCATCGTGATGGAGCGCGTTCCCAACCCGGATGTCACGGTGACCTACTTCAACATGGAGGACCCGGTCGTTGGCGGCTACACGCCAGAAAAAATTGCCTTGCGCCGGGCGATTGCGCTGGCTTACAACAGCGAGGAGGAGATACGCCTGCCGCGACGAAACCAGGCGATACCGGCGCAGGGCCCGATCCAGCCAACAACCTACGGTTACGACCCGAAGTTCAAAACCGAGATGAGTGAGTTCAGCCGCGCGCGCGCTGGCGCTGCTCGACATGTACGGCTACGTCGACCGTGACGGCGACGGCTGGCGCGATTTGCCCGACGGCAAGCCGCTGCTGCTGGAGTATGCGACCCAGCCCGATGCTGCGTCGCGCGAGCTCAACGAGATATGGAAGAAGAACATGGACGCCGCCGGCATCCGCATCGAATTCAAGGTCGCCAAGTGGCCCGAGCAGCTCAAGGCCGCACGTGCCGGCCGACTGATGATGTGGGGGCTAGGCTACAGCGCGTCGAGCCCTGACGGCGCGGGAGCACTGGGCCTGGCTGACGGGCCGTCTCAAGGCGAGGGCAACCTGGCGCGCTTTCAAAATGCCGACTACGACCGCATCGACCAGCAGCAGCAACTCATGGCCGATGGCCACGATCGGCTCGCGCTGATGCAAAAGG
>CAISIP010000193.1 GCA_903885415.1 uncultured beta proteobacterium | reverse complement strand
GTAGCGGCGCACCCTGCTGCAGCTCAGTCGAACATGTCCGGCTGCGTCGCTGCGATATGGTCGTACAGCACTTGGAAGTGCAGCCAGCCTATGTACTCACTGCCGACGTGTTCTCGGCTGTAGCGCGCTTTCTCGGGCGCAACCAGCACCGGTGCGATAGCGCTCGCCGCGACCAGCAGGGCCTGCTGGCATACCCGCTCCAAACCGATGAACCAAAAGGCCGCGGCGTCGATGCTGTGGCGGCTGGCGGTGAACAGCCCATGGTTCTGGTGGATCGCGGCCTTCACGCCCTTGAACGCGCTGGCCACCGATCCGCCGGCCTGGGTGCTGACCGCCACCTTGCCCGACTCCTCGGTGATCACCACATGGTCTTCAAAAAATACCGCAGCGTCCTGGGATATCGGCTCTATCGCGCGGCCCAGCGCGGCAAAGGCCGTACCGTAGACCGTATGCGCATGGCACATGGCGACGATGTCCGGGTGCTCCTGATGGCAGGCGGCGTGCAGCACAAAGCCGGCCCGGTTGATGGCGTGGGCGCCCTGCACCACCCGGCCCTGGTGGTTCGCCAGAATCAGGTTGCTTAGCTTGACCTGTGAAAAATGCACCGCCATCGGGTTGGTCCAGTAGAGTTCGGGGAACTCAGGGTCGCGCACCGTCAGGTGCCCGGCGAAGCCATAGTCCAGATGATGCTGTGCAAAGGCACGGCAGGCCGCCACCAGATGCTCTTTGCGGTATTGGCGCTCGCCGGCCAGATCGCTGAATACCGGTCGCTGAGGAAATAGCAGGCCGGCTTGTTCGGGCTCGTATACCGATCGTGCGCCGCGCGCTGGTCGCTGGCTATCGATAGCTTGCATAAGGGCTTTGTAGGGATAGGGGTGCAGACGATTATCCGGCAGCCTGCGGTCTTGCGCGACAATGGCGCGCCGGAGCAACCGGCCTGAGACATCCGTACCGAGATCACACCGTGGCTGTACCCCAACCCGACCCCGCACTGCTCGACAAACTGGCGCTGGCCAACCGCATCCTGTACCACCAGAATGTCGTCGATGGCTTTGGCCACATCAGCGTGCGCCACGACCAATCCGACGCCCATTTCCTGCTCGCCTGCAACCGGGCGCCGGGCCTTGTCAGCGCATCCGACATCCAGGTGTACGACATGCAGGGCGAGCCGGTCGATCCCCACGCACAACGCTCGTACCTTGAGCGCTTTATCCACAGCGAAATCTACAAGGCCCGACCCGATGTGATGGCGGTCGTGCACAGCCACTCCCAAAGTGTCATCCCCTTTGGCGTCACCGGGCAGCGGCTGCGGCCGATCTTTCACATGAGCGGTTTTCTGGGCAGCGGCTCGGCCCTGTTCGAGATCCGCGACGCTGCCGGCGACACCGACCTGCTGATCCGCGACGCCCGCCTTGGCAAGGCACTGGCCGAGTCGCTGGCGCATCACCACTGCGTGCTGATGCGCGGACACGGATCAACGACGGTCGGACCCTCGATTGAACTGGCGGTCTACCGCGCGATCTATGCCGAGGTGAACGCGAAGCTGCAACTGCAGGCTGCGGCGCTGGGCCCGGTGAATTTTCTCAACGAGCAGGAGGCGATGCTGGCTGCCGCCGCCACCGAGGGCCAGATCGTTCGCGCCTGGGACCTATGGCGCGCCGGTGTCGACAGCCTGGCGGGTCCGCTGCCCAAGCACGACATCGAGGAGTCCCCTTGAACCTGCCATACCGCATCTTGAAGGCCCGCTTGCTGGCGGTCGCCCCGGAAGAAGACCGCACACCGATCATGCTGCTAGGGCTCACGCCGATTGCGCGGCTGCTCGGCGCCTTTGCGTCGGCCTTGCGACCCCTGGCAGCGTGGCTATTAACCCTTGCCTTGGGCGCGGGGGCTTGCGCCGGGCTTCACGCACAGGAGACGGCCGGCCTGCGCGAACTCGCGATGTACGAAGGCCCCGACCGGCTCAAACGCCTGGTCGACGGCGCCAACCGCGAAGGCGTCCTGAACCTCTACACGTCGATGACGGCGGCTACGGTGGCCAAGGTCAAAGCGGACTTCGAGCGCCGCTACCCCGGCGTGAAAGTCAACCTGTGGCGCGCCAGCTCGGAGAACCTGCTGCAAAGAACCCTGACCGAGGCGCGCGCCAAGACCAACGGCTTCGACGTGCTCGAAACCAACGGACCCGAAATGGAGGCGGTCCAGCGCGAGAAGCTCCTGATCAGCGTGAACTCGCCGCATTTTCGCGACCTGATTCCGCAAGCGCAGTTTGCCCATCGCGAGTGGGTCGCCACGCGGCTGAACCTGTTCGTGCAGTGTTTCAATTCGCGCCAGGTCCGCCGCGAAGATTTGCCGAAGTCTTTCGAAGACCTGTTGCATCCGCGATGGAAGGGGCGCCTGGCGGTGGAGGCCGGCGACGCGGACTGGTTCATGGCGGTCGTCGGTGCGATGGGTGAGGACCGGGGCCTGAAGCTGTTTCGCGACCTGGTCGCCGCCAACGGGGTGTCGGTGCGCAAGGGGCACGCGCTGCTCGCCGAGCTGGTCATCGCCGGTGAAATTCAAATGGGACTGAGCTGCTACAACTTCAAAATCGACCAGGACCGCAAGGCCGGCGCGCCGGTGGACTGGATCACCATCGGCCCACTCATCGCCAGACCCAATGGCGCCGGCATATCGCGCAATGCGCCACACCCGCATGCGGCGCTGCTTTTCTACGAATACATGATTTCAGACGCGCAGCCGCTGCTGACCGGGCTGGAACTGGTTCCCGTCAGTTCAAAAATTGAATCGCCGCTCAAGGGACGCGAGACCCGGTTCATCGACCCCAAGCGCGCGCTGGACGAACAGGCCAAGTGGGAAAAACTCTTTGGCGACATATTTGTCGCCAAGAGCCGCTAGCGCCGACCCCGACCCGCTTGCCGGCCTGAACGCCGGTTCGCCACCAACAGGAGACCCCGATGCGCGTATTGAGCAACGAAGACATAGACCAACTGCTGACGATGCCCGAGTGCATCGCGGTGCTGGAAGAAATGTACCTGGACTACGCCAACGGGCAGGCGCTGCTGGTACCGCGCATCGACAACCTGTCGCCGTCGACCGAGGCCGACGCCTATTACGCCTTCAAGCAAATGGGCGGTGCCTGGCCGCGGCGCAAGGTACAGGCGCTGCGCATCAACTCAGACATCATCACCCACCCGGTCATCGCCGGCAAACCGCGCCGGGTCAAGCAGCCCCGAGCCGGCGGGCGCTGGGTCGGACTGGTGTTCATGTTCAGCAGCGAAACCGGCGCACTGATCGGAATTTTTCCAGACGGGGCGATGCAACGTCTGCGGGTGGGCGCTGCGAACGGAATCGCACTCAGGCAGATGGCCCGCCCGGACGCCAGGACCCTGGCCCTCATCGGCAGCGGCTGGCAGGCGGGCGGGCAACTGATGGCCGCATTGGCCAGCCGCCCGATCGACCGCGTTCGGGTCTACAGCCCGAGGGCCGAAAGCCGGCAGGCTTTTGTAGCCCAGGCGCAGCAACTCCACCCCGGGGTCGGCATCGTTGCATGCGCCAGCGCCGAAGAGTGCGTCGATGGCGCCGACGTGATCATGGCCGCGACCTCGTCGATGGTACGGGTGCTGCAGCCGACCTGGCTGCGGCCGGGGGTCCATATCAGCTGCATCAAGTCGCAGGAAGTGGACCAGGAACTGCTCGACGCGTGCGACCGTGTCATCGTCCATGTGTCAGCGCAGCCCAAGCAATACGACAACATCATGCCGGGAACGCCCAACGTCACGGCAGAACACAACAGCGGCTGGTGGAACAAGCCGGGCAACCGTTTTGCCGACTACGCCGACCTTCCGCAAGTGCTGGCCGGCAAGGCGCAGGGACGCAGCAGCCCAAACGAAATCACCTGCTTTGTCAACAATGTCGGAATCGGCCTGCAGTTTGCGGCCGCTGGTGCGCTGGTACTCGACAAGGCCCGTTCCCGCGGGCTGGGCCATGAGCTGCCCGACGACTGGTTCTCGGAAACAGTCCATCCCTGAGGCCAACGCGGCGGCCCCGTCCGGGGCTCAGGCAAACAGGCCCAGGTCGCGCTGGCTGTAGTTGCCGATTTGGGGCACCACCCGACTCAGATCCGAATCGGCCACCCCCATCCAGCTAGCCAGCGTCGCGCCGAGTTGGTCCACCGAGGTGCTCGGCAGCAATCGGCCCTGCCCCACATCGTCGGGGCCGTTCACCGCCACCGCAGGCATCTTGCCCCAGAAGCGACCGCCCTTCACCGCTCCGCCCATGACGAAGTGGTGGCTGCCCCAGCCATGGTCCGATCCGTCGCCGTTGGAGCTGAGTGTGCGGCCAAAGTCCGATGCGGTGAAGCTGGTGACCTGATCGGATACCCCGAGCTCGCGGGTCGCGTCGTAAAAGCTCGCCATCGCACCGGACAAGTCTTCCAGCAAGCCCGGGTGCTGGTCCGGCAGGAAGTCGTGCAGATCAAAACCACCCAAGGAGACAAAGAACACCTGGCGTGCCACGCCCAGGCTTTGGCGCGCGGCGATCAGCTGCGCAACGATGCGCAGCTGCATCCCCAGGCTATTGCTGGTGTCAAACTGCGTCGCCAAAGGAGTCAGGCTGGCGAGCGCCCCGGAGACGATGGACTGCGCACTGATCGACCGGGCGGCGACCCGGTTGAGCTCCTTTTCCATCCAGTGGCTGCGCGGCGCGGTGATCAACGCGCGCAGCGCGTCGGAGCAGGCCTGCGAACCGAACAGCGTCTTGTTGACACCGTTGATCGCCACCGCGCCGGCCGTCGACACCTGGTACTGGACCGCCTGCTGTCCCGCGATGAAGACGGCGTTGCCCGATGCGTTGATGCAACTGAAGCTCGCGTTGGCATTGCTCGCCAGGAACTGGTCGCCGATGCGGCCGCCCCAGCCCGAAGTGGCGCCCTCGGGATTGGCTGCCTGCCACACGCTTTGCTGGTCGTTGTGCGAAAAAAGCTTGGGCGGCAAAGGCACCGACTGCGCCTTGTACTGCGCCAATGTGGTCGGCTGTACCAGTGTCCCGACGTTGAGCAGCACACCCATCTTGCCGGCGTCGAATAAGGCCTTGAGCCCCCCCATCTGCGGCGCCAGCGCCATCTGCCTTGCGCCACTGCCGTCTAATGCGGGAACCCTGGACGTCAAGGCGGTCGCAGCCAGCGCATCGCGCGCCGTAGCGAGGCTCTGGCGTATCTTCTGGTACTCCCGATAGCCGTCCGGGTCATAGGGAACGACGGTGTTGCCGTAATCGTTGCCTCCGTACAGGAAGATGCACACCAGCGCCTTGTAGTCGGTTGGCGAGGTGGCCGCCGCCACTTCTCCGATCGCGCTGAGGTTCAGCGCCCAGGGAGCGGCAACGCCCGCCAGCCCAAGAGCAGAGCCACGACGCAGAAACTCGCGGCGTTGCAGCGATCGGAGTTTGCCAATGTGCATGGGGTGCGCTATTTTTGTATCAGGTATTCGGGAGACGCCATCACCAGCAAGATCGCCGCCTGAATGCGGCTCAGCCGATTGGCGTCGGTCACGATCTTGATGCTGCCAACCGCGGTGGCGATGCTGGTCTTGGTCGCCGCAGACAGGCCGTCGCCCGACAACAGCAGCGCGTATCGATCGACCAGTGCCACTGCGTCGCCGGCCAACGCCAGGTCGGCACTGTAGTCCGGCTTGAGGTCACCCACACCGGACGCGATCACGGTCTGCATGTAATTGAGATAGCCGGCAACCGTACTTTCGTTACACAGCTGAAACTCCGGCGCTGTCACGCCGTTGACGCCGAGATCCGAATTGGGCGGCACGTAGCCGGGGCGAAAAAAATTGAACACCGTGGGGCTGCGCAAGGGACTCTGGCCCAGACGGGTCGCCGGGTTGGACAGGTCGCCGACGTTCCACAAGCCACCCGCCGATTGCAGGCCAAAGCTTCTGGCCCATTGCACGAAGCGCTGCACCGGTTCACGCAGCCGGCCGCCCGCCGGAGCGAAGGCTGTGGCACGCGCTTCAGTATCGAGCAGCACGGCGCGCACGACGGCCTTGAGGTCCCCGCGCTGGCCATCGCCGTTGTTGTTGAATACGCTGGCCACACGCTGCACATAGGCCGGGCTGGGGCTGGAGCAGACCAGGCGCTGTATCAGCTGTCGGCCTATGAACGGTCCCACATTGGCATGGTTGGCGAGCGTGTCCAGTGCCACTTTCAGCGCCGCCGGCCCGGTCAGACTGGCTGCGATATCGACCGCGAGCACCTTTTTGGCACCTGGCGCGAAGCGGCTCGCTATATGCACCATCGGCCTTCTCATAAAGCCCGGGTCGGTAGCGCTGACGCCGTCAAACTCCCATCCGGTGAGCACCTTGGCCAGCTCGGTGATATCGGCCTGACTATAGGTTTCAACCGGCTTTCCCCCGACGCGCTTCAGGCTACCGTCGATGTGGAGTTCGTTCACGCCAATGCTAAACAGCTGCATCACCTCGCGCGCATAGTTTTCGTCGGGTACCCGGCCGGTCGCAGCGTCACCCTTTTGGTTGCCACGCATATTCAGATACACGCCCATGGCGCAAGACAGCGTGGCCGCTTCGAGCAGATCGCGGTAACTGCCGAATGCGCGTTGCTCCAGCACGTCGAGGTAGGCTGCCGCCGCCATGCCGCGCCAGGTCACCGGAAGTCCGCCCATGGATACGACGAATATTTCGGACCAGGCGAACGCCACCCGCTGGCGCAACCCATCCGGTGACCCGATCAACTTACGCCACTGGCTCGGGTCGACACCGGAAAAATCAAAACGGTGCGCGAATTCCGCGTAGCCGTTGTCAACCATCCAGTCGAAATGCGGTTGGCTCAGCGGCGCTGCGAACTGTTGGTCCAGCCAGCCGCCATAACCGCTGGCGTGCACCGCGGCGATATCGGCAGCAGTGGCGGCAAAGCCAGCCTGCGCGAGAAAGCGCGCCACCTGTGCATCGGTCAGCCCAGACGCCGGGCCAGGCCCTGAAGACGCACCGCCACCGCAGGCTTGAAGCGCTGCGGCTGCGAGCACGGCAGGCGCTGGCCCGACGCGCGCCGGCGCGGGCTTCATCGACTGGCTCCTACTGGTTTCGACCCGCTGGCTATTGGTCAAAAGTTCCACCATGCTGCTCGGGGTTGATTGTGGGCATATTGTCCGTTATGGCTGATGCATAGAGATAGCACGACTTTAAAGATGCCGCCGTATCGACAAATAATACCTTGCACCTTGGCGCAGAACAAGTAGGCGGCGCCGACCCACGCCTAGACTGGCAGTATCCATAGATTCTGGTGTGCAGCCGCAATCTACCCACATCCCCCCTATCAGGAGACCCGCTATGTCCATCACCGATTCAACGTTGTCGGCCGTCCAACAGGCTGGGCAATCGATCGACGCCGCGCGACTGGCTTTGGCCAGCGCCGTTCAGGAACAGGGGCTTCGCGTCATGGCAGCCGTAGCCGGGCAGCCGTTCAGCGGGGAAAACGACAAGCTATTCGCCAAATGGAAGACCGTCTCCCGACTCGCGCAGGAAGTCAGCGCGATCGAGGAGCAGTTCAAAGCTATCCATCAAAGCACCATCGCGCTGGTAGAGGAGCCGACCACCTTGCTCGTCGCGATGCCTTCGCTGAGCCGGGGGAAAAATGGCGCAGGTATGAGCCGATACGAAGCACCGCAGTCTGCCGCCGAGGACGTGCCCCTCAAGGCGGGCAAGGGCGCTCAACCGGGCTCCAGCGCGCCACTGCGCGCAATGCGCAAGGCAAGCCATCGGGAGCCGGGCCTGAGCGTCAACGACAGCCTGCTGCTCGCATACCTGACGACCGGCTTGAACCGCAAGCGCTGGACCCGCATGACGCAAGACACAATGGCCGAAGGTTCAGCCTTGGCACGCGGCTCGATCGGCGCCTCGCTGCATCGCCTCCTCAACGCGGGCCGGGTGGTTGAGGAAGAAAAAGGATGCTACAAGTTGCCATGAAGCCGTCGCCGGGATGATCGGCCACGCAGGCCTTCCGATGCCGCCCGGCTGACCCTCCAACAAATCAGCCACAAACCAAAAATTTGTCGCTAAGGCGCGGTCCAGAACTGCTGCTATGGGTCCAAATGGCCCATAGCCCGACAACCCCGATCTGGGACACTGAAGGCGCAACACATTCGGGAACGAAGCGCTCGCTTTCCCCCACCACCACAGAGAACCACCATGAGTACATCCAATGGCAATAGCCAGCCATCCGACAGCCCAAAACCCAATGGCCCCTTCTGGTCGGGCGGCGCCGCAGAGCGCAACGCCTTGGCAGAGCTGCTGTACCTGATGGGCTCCGACGCGCGCGGCGCCGATGCGCTGCCGGCGGTACCGATCTTGATGCGCATTGTGCGCGAGGGCAACACCCTGTTTGCCGAAGGTGCCCAGGCCGAGGCCATCTACTTTATCCGGGCCGGCACCTTCAAGACCTTTCGCACCGCCGAAGACGGCTACGAGCAGGTGCTGGGATTCGCCGGTCGAACCGAGCTGGTGGGCTTCGAATCCTTATCCACCGGCCACTACGCGAGCGCGGCAGTTGCCCTAGAAGACTCCAGCGTCTACGCGCTGCTGCTGCGTGACCTGCTGTCGGTCGGGCAGCGCAACGCCGGCCTGGACCGCACGGTGCTGCAGGCGGTCAGTCGGGCGATGGTGCGCCGCGGTGAGCTGGCCGGCGTGATGTCTGCGGTAGCCGCTGAAGTCAAACTGGCCCGGTTTTTTGTGCACCTATCGGATTTCATGCGCGTGGCAGGGCAGTCGGCGTTGACATTTCATTTGCGCATGAGCCGGCGCGACATAGCAAGCTACCTCGGCGTCGCGCACGAGACCATCAGCCGCGCGATCGCCGCGCTGGTGAATTTGCAACTGGTGTCGGTCCATGCCCGCGATGTGCAGATCCGGGATATGCGTGGCTTGCAGGCGCTGTGCGGCGGCACCCGCCAGCCCGTCCATGATTCCAATGCGCGCCATGCTTAGGCTGACAACGCGCGTGTTTGCATCGCAAGCGCTAGTCCATCCGCCCTGCCGCCGGTAGCAACCGGTCCGTTCCGCGACGAGCCTATTCCTGATACTGGGCGCGCACGGTGGCTGCGAGCATGCCGCGCGGATAGCTTGAAGATAGCCAGTCGCTCGTCTTCAGTAGCGATGCGCGATACCGCCACGGGGCAGCCCTCTCGCCTGGGGCCTTCTCCAAATAAGGGTGCTAGGATTCGCCAAAGAGCTGTTTGAAAAAATTTTCCACACTTCGGAGGCAATATGAAACCCAGCGCCTATACCTTTTCGCTTTCGACCGATCGTCAATAAAGTGCAGGAGCAACTGTGGGGCGCTGGGCCCTACCCGCCGCGCACCATCATCGAGGTGCACCGCCTGAATCAAGACGATATTGTTGAGG
>CAISIP010000192.1 GCA_903885415.1 uncultured beta proteobacterium | reverse complement strand
CAGAAACTGCTGGAGCAGTTGCGTGAGGAGGCGCCGCGCTATGCGCAGTTGCTACCCGGGTTGCCGCGACTTCTGCACGATTTCTTGAGGCGCGAGTCTAGCGGCCAGCAGCGCGACTTGAAGGAGTTACTGGTCGAGCAACGGCGGACGAACCGGTTGCTGCAGGCGCTGGTATACGGCGGCGTCGGCTTTGCGCTGGGTCTGGCGCTGATGCAGGTGATCGTCCGAGTCAGGCTCTTTTAGCGCTGCGGCCCGGCAGCGCTATCAGGCGCGGCCTGGCGGCGGCCCGCACCCAGCACCGGTGCAGTGCGCGAAAGCGCCCGAAAACCGGTCGCACGGATATACTAGAAGGCTTTGCAGCTTGCAAAACCGGAGCCTTTACACCATGCCAATTTATGCTTACAAATGTGCGGCCTGCGGGTTTGCCAAGGATGTGTTGCAAAAGCTTTCGGACCCCTTGCTGACTGGATGCCCGACTTGCGGGGCGCAGGCGTTCCAGAAGCAACTCACGGCGGCGGGTTTTCAGCTCAAGGGCTCGGGCTGGTATGCCACCGACTTCAAAGGGGGCGGCGCGCCGGCCAGCGGCGAGGACAAGTCCGATGACGGCGGCGATAAGCCCAAGGCCGAGGCCACCGAGGGCAAAGCGGAGTCGAAGTCAGAGACCAAGGCCGACAGCAAGACCGAATCCAAGCCCGAGTCCAAGTCTGCGGACACTCCGGCGGTCAAGAAGGCCGATCCAGCGCCGTCGGCTGGCGCCTGAGCCGCGCAGGTCCTATGCCCATCAAGAAGTATCTGCTCACCGGCTTACTGGTCTGGCTTCCGCTGGCGATTACCGTCTGGGTCATGCTATGGCTGATCGGCATGCTGGACGCTATTTTTGGCGGCGTGCTCTCGGGCATGGAGGCGGTCTTGCCCGGCGCCGCCAGTCCGGTGATGGAGCAGTTGCGCTCCATACACGGTCTCGGCGTGATACTGGTCTTTTCGGCGCTGTTGATGACCGGCGCCTTGGTGAGCAATGTCGCCGGCCGCTGGTGGTTCAGGCAGTGGGACCGACTGTTCGCCAACATCCCGATATTCAAGTCGATTTACACCAGCGTGCGCAAGGTATCGAACACGCTTTTTTCCAGCGATGGCAATGCATTTCGCAAGGCGATGCTGGTGCAGTACCCCCGTGCCGGCTGCTGGACCATTGCTTTTCAGACCGGAACACCCGGCGTCGAGGTGGCACAGCACCTGGGCGGCGACTTTGTTAGCGTCTATGTGCCGACAACCCCCAATCCGACCAGCGGTTTCTTTCTCATGCTGGCTCGCTCGGAAGTGGTCGAACTCGAGATGAGCGTCGATGAGGCGCTGACCTATGTGATTTCCATGGGAACCGTCGCGCCTTTGCCCCCTGCAGGCGGAAAGTAGATCCGTCCCTAACCGTGCCGGCTGATGGGCCGGTGCATCGAAAGCTTTTTATGGCCATGCGTTCACACTACTGCGGTCTGGTGACCGAAGCCCTGCTGGGGCAGACCGTATCGCTGTGCGGCTGGGTCAACCGGCGACGCGACCATGGCGGCGTGATCTTTGTCGATATCCGAGACCGTGAGGGCCATGTGCAGGTGGTCTGCGACCCTGACCGGGCCCAAACCTTTGCGCGTGCCGAAGGCCTGCGCAACGAGTT
>CAISIP010000191.1 GCA_903885415.1 uncultured beta proteobacterium | reverse complement strand
GGAAAGACGTCATTGGGGCAGAGCATCGCGCGGGCCATGGGGCGGCCCTTTGTCCGGGTTTCGCTTGGCGGTGTGCACGACGAAGCCGAGATCCGCGGCCACCGCCGAACCTATATTGGCGCCTTGCCTGGGAACATCATCCAGGGATTGCGCAAGGCAGGCTCCCGCAACTGCGTGATGATGCTCGACGAAGTGGATAAGCTGGGCGCAAGGGGGCACGGTGACCCTTCGGCTGCATTGCTCGAGGTGCTTGACCCGGAGCAAAATGGCACATTCAGGGACAACTATCTGGGAGTTCCGTTCGACCTGAGTCGCGTCGTATTCATTGCCACGGCCAATGTGATCGATAGCGTTCCCGCGCCATTGCGCGATCGGATGGAACTGATCGAGCTTCCTGGTTACACGCAGGAAGAAAAGCTGCAGATTGCAAAGTCCTATCTTCTGCGCCGCCAGCGCGAAGCCAATGGCTTGCGTGACGAGCAGTGCGAGTTGAGCGACGATGCATTGCGTAGCATCGTGGCGGACTACACCCGGGAGGCGGGCGTGCGCCAGCTTGAGCGGGAGATTGGCCGGGTCATGCGCCATGCTGCTATGCAGGTCGCCGAGGGATCGGTTGAAAAAGTGCAAGCGGGCGCGGCAGACCTCGGTGCGATATTGGGCCCAGCCAAGTTTGAGCATGAGATCGCGTTGCGTAGCAGCCTTCCCGGCGTCGCGACGGGTCTGGCATGGACGCCAGTGGGTGGCGACATCTTGTTCATAGAGGCTACACGTGTTCCCGGCAGCGGAAAGTTAATCCTGACCGGGCAACTCGGCGAAATCATGAAGGAGAGCGCGCAGGCTGCGCTCACGCTGGTGAAGTCGCGCGCTGCCAGCCTGCGGGTCGCGCCCGCCCTGTTCGAGGGCGTAGACATTCATGTCCATGTTCCGGCTGGTGCGATACCCAAGGACGGTCCGAGTGCTGGCGTTGCCATGTTCATGGCGTTGACGTCTCTCTTTACCGATCGCGCGGTGCACCATGATGTGGCCATGACAGGGGAGATCAGCCTGCGGGGGTTGATATTGCCCGTCGGTGGCATCAAGGAAAAGGTGCTGGCGGCACAACGGGCGGGTTTGCGCACCGTGCTTCTGCCCGCGCGAAACGAGAAGGATTTGCGCGATATTCCCCCGTCGACCCGAAGTGCCATGGAGTTCATCTGGCTCGAGACAGTCGATGACGCGGTGCGCGTGGCACTGGGCCATGGAAGCCGCCGAGAGTCGGCGCCTGAAGTGCTGTGATGGGCTGCATGATGCGCGATCGATCGGTGTGGGGCAGTCGTGAACGGCGCGGGCGCCGTGGTGTCGTAGTTTTCCGGAGGTGGGCATGAATATTCGTTCTATTTGCAGGCGGAACCTGGTAACGGTTGACGCGGCAAGCAGTTTGGCGCATGCCGCAGGCTTGATGCGTGAACATCACGTGGGGTTTCTGATCGTCACCAGCAACCTGGCGCAGGAGCAGCGTGTGATTGGTGTCGTGACCGATCGGGACCTGGTCATCGACGCCATGGCGCGAGGGCTTGACGC
>CAISIP010000190.1 GCA_903885415.1 uncultured beta proteobacterium | reverse complement strand
TCGGTCGCAAAACCCACCGCCGGGTTGGCGGTGACACCCGAGAAGGCATCGCTGCCGCCGCACTGCACGCCAACCACCAGGTCGGAAGCCGGGCAAGTCTGACGCCGGCGCGCGTCGAGCCGCTGCAGGTGCCCGCGGGCCTGGCGCATGATCGACTCGATCATCGACATGAAGCCCACATGCTGCGCGTCCTGCAGGCATACGACGTCGAGTTGGGCTTGCTGCGAACCAGCGCCACCCGGACCCCGGTGGTCGTCAATCGCTATGCTGCCGGGTGGCAGCAGGCGCTCGGGCTGCAGCTTCTCGCAGCCGAGGCTGACGACCATGACTTCGCCGCCGAAGTTCGGGTTCAGGCTGATGTTGCGCAGCGTGCGAATTGGAATGGCGGCGTCAGGCGCGTCAATGGCTACGCCGCAGCCATAGCTGTGCTCGAGTCCCACCACATCGTCGACATTCGGAAATAGCGGTAGCAGTTCTTCCTTGATGCGACGCACCGCGAAGTCGACCACGCCGGCCACGCACTGCACGGTCGTGGTAATGGCCAGTATGTTGCGCGTTCCGACCGAGCCGTCGGCGTTGCGGTAGCCCTCGAAACTGTAGCCCTGCAGCGGCGCGAGCGCAGGCGGCGAAACCGTGGCGATGGGCAGACCGCTAAGGGCTCGCGCTGCGGGCATGTTCAACAGCCGCTCGTGGACCCAGCTTCCTGCTGCGATGTCGCGCACGGCAGTACCAATCACCACGTTGTAACGCAGCACGGGCGCACCGGCCGCTATGTCAACCAGGCTGATCTTGTGGCCCTGGGGCAGCTTTTCGCGCAGCTGCAGTCCGCAGGGGAAGACCGTACCCGCGGGTAATCCACCGTCATTCGCGACGATGGCAACATTGTCGCTGGCGTGCATGCGGATGTAGAGCGGCTGCATGGGCGCTGTAGGCGTCGCCGGCTGATCAACCATGGCGGGTTCGGGCGCCGCCTACTGCGGCCCCAGCGTCCTGATCAGCGCACGCAACTGCTCGACCTCGCCCGAGTGCAGGTCGGTCAGCGGCGCACGCACCGGTCCCGCGTCGTGGCCAACGATGCGCGCACCCGCCTTGACGATGCTGACCGCGTAGCCCGGCACCCGGTTGCGGATCCCTAGGTAGGGCATGAAGAAATCGTGCAGCAGTCGGTGCTGCGTCTTCAGGTCGTCGTCGGCCACTGCACGGTAGAACTCCATGGCGGTGCGGGGGATGAAGTTGAACACGGCGGACGAATAGACCGGCGTTCCCAGCGCTTTGTAGGCGGCGGCATAGACCTCGGCGGTGGGCAGGCCTCCCAGATACGAAAAGCGAGCGCCCATGCGCTGGTAGATCGCGACCATGGCTTCAATGTCGCCGACCCCGTCCTTGAATCCGATCAGGTTCGGGCAGCGCTCGGCCAACGTGGCGAGCGAATCGGGCGTGAGCTTGCAGACGTTGCGGTTGTAAACGATGACGCCGAACTTTACGCTGCGGCAGACCGCCTGCACATGGGCCATCAGCCCCTCCTGGCCGGCTTCGGTGAGGTAATGCGGCAACAGCAGGATGCCGTGCGCGCCCAGTCGCTCGGCCTCCTGTGCGCAGGCGATGGCAAACCGCGTCGGACCGCCGGCACCGGCGATGATTGGCACCTTGCCGCGGCAGGTGTCGACCGCGGTCTTGATGATGGCCGGGTATTCGTCGCCAGTCAGCGAAAAGAACTCGCCGGTTCCGCCGGCTGCAAACAGCGCGGTCGCTCCGTAGGGCGCGAGCCATTCGAGCCGCGCGGCGTATCCCTTCGGGCTAAAGTCGCCTTGCGCATCGAAGTCCGTCACCGGAAAGGAAAGCAGCCCTGCGCTGACGATGGTCTTGAGGTCTTGAGGGGTCATGGTGTGTCGGGTGGGGCCGGGCCGGTGCTTCGCAAAATCACGACTTAAACGCCCATGAGCCGCGGCAGCCATAGCGTGAGCGACGGCCAGTACGTGACCAGCGCCAGCAACACCAGCAACACGCCGAAGAACGGGTACATCGCCTTCACCAGGGCCTCGATCGTGAGCTTGCCCACCGCGCTACCCACGAAGAGTACCGAGCCGACCGGCGGCGTCAGCAGGCCGATGCCGAGGTTGACCATGATGATGATTCCAAAGTGCACCGGATCGACGCCAAGTGTCTTCACGACCGGCAACAGGATCGGCGTCAGGATCAGGATCAGCGGCGCCATGTCCATCAACGTTCCGAGAATCAGCAGCATGATGTTGATGTACAGAAGAATCACATAGGGATTGCTGCTCATGCTGGTGAACAGGGTGGTGATCTTGAGCGGGATTTGCATCAGCGTCATCACATAGCCGAAGCTTGCCGCGAAGCCGATAAGGATCATCACCACCGTGACGGTCTTCACCGTGCGGTGCAGCAGCTTGGGCAAATCGCGCCACTTGTAGTCGCGGTAGATGAACATGGTGACGAAGAAAGCCCAGATCACGGCGATGGAGGCCGACTCGTTGGCGGTGAAGATGCCGGTCATGATGCCGCCGAGGATGATCACCATGGTCATCAGCCCCCACATCGCGTCACCGCAGATCGTGAGCGCCTGGCGAAGCGGAATCACATCGCCTTTGGGAAAGTTGCGCTTGCGCGCGACGTACAGGCAGTAGGCAGCGAGCATCGCACCGAGCAGCAACCCCGGCAGCAGCCCGGCCAGGAACAACGCGGCCACCGAAACCGAACCGCCAGCGGCCATCGAATAGATCACCATGTTGTGGCTCGGCGGGATCAGGATCGCCTGCACCGATCCGCTCACAGTGACCGCGGTCGAGAAGTCGCGCGGGTATCCCTTGCGCTCCATTTCGGGTATCAGCACCGACCCGATCGACGCGGTGTCGGCGACCGCCGATCCTGAAATTCCACCGAAGAAAGTCGACGCCAAGATGTTGACCAGCGACAGGCCGCCGCGTACAAAGCCGACGAGAACGCTGGCAAAGGCCACCAGACGGCGCGACATGCCGCCCTCGGCCATCAGTGCGCCGGCAAGGACGAAAAATGGAATCGCGAGCAGCGAAAACTTGTTCACGCCGCTGGCCATCTGGATCATCACCGCGTCCAGCGGCAGGTCTATCCACAGCGCGCCCAGCAGCGACGCCAGGCCCAACGCATAAGCCACCGGCATTCCCGCCAGCATGAACACCATGAAGCTGCCGAGCAATACGAGCGCGTCCATGGCTAGGCCCCCGCCGCGACGGCTTCAGACTCTTCGAGCCCGTGGTCGAAGCGCACGACCGCGCGCGCATGCTGCGAGCCGAAGGCCATGCGCTCGACCACGAAGAACAGCGTCAGCAGTGCGCCCAGCGGCAGCGGTAAATAGGTGAAGCCCACCGGCAGCCAGGGCAATTCGGCCAGGTTCTGGCCCATCGTTCCCAGACACAGCTTGCTGCCATAAACCAGGCCAAACAGGCATACCGCCGCCATGGCCAGATCGACCAACAGCAGCATTTGCTTTTGCACGCTCGGCGGCAGGCGATCGGTCAGCATGGCAACGGCAATATGCGCGCCGGCGCGATAGCTCGCTGCGGCGCCGAGGAAGGTGAACACCACCATCAGCATGATCGCGATCGGTTCGGGCCATTGCGCGCCGAAGCCGAGCACGTAGCGCGCGAACACCCCGACCGGGATGATGATGCTCATAAAGAAAATTGAGATTCCTGCGACCCAGATGCAGGTCAGATACAGGGCGTCCATTAGCTGCAGAGTTTTTTCGCGCATGACGGTGTACTCGGATGGCGGGATGCGGGAGGCCGTGCCCCGCGCGATGCACCGGGCACGGCAAGGCGACGGCGCCTTGTTACTTGACGGCTTCGATACGCTTGATCAGGTCGACGAACTTGGCGCCGTACTTGGCACGGACCGGGGCCGTCGCGTCGTAGAACAGCTTCTGGTCGACAGTGACGAACTCAACGCCTGCGGCCTTGAGCTTGGCGGAGTACTCGGCGACGCTCTTGTCCCACAGCGCGCGCTGCTCCATCTGCGCTTCCCGCGCGAATTTCCTGACCAGCGCCTGCTCGTCAGCGCTAAGTTTGTCCCAGGTGACGCGCGCCATCACGAAGATCTCGGGGATGATCAGGTGGTTGGTCTGCGCATAGAACTTGGTTCCGGCGTTGTAATGATTAGAGGTAAACATGCTCGGCGGATTGTTCTCGGCGCCATCGAGCACGCCGGTCTGCAGGGCGCTGAAAACTTCGCCATAGCCCATCGCGATTCCGTTGCCGCCCATCGCGTTCATGGTGTCGACAAACAGGGGGTTGCCCATCATGCGAACCTTCTGCCCTTTCAGATCGGCTGGCGTCTTGACGATCTTCTTGGTGTACAAGCTGCGCGAGCCGCCGTCCATCCAGCCGAGCGCCACCATCTTGGCCGGGCTGGCCGTGATCTTGTCCAGAATTTCCTGGCCGATCGCGCCATCAATCACCGCGCGCATATGTGCCTCGTTGCGAAACACGAATGGCATATTGAACACGTCGACGTCCGACACCACCGGGCCCAGCGGGCCCAAAGAGGTGCGCAGAATATTGATCGCGCCGACCTGTGTCTGCTCGATCATTTCCTTCTCTCCCCCTAAGACGCCACTAGGGAACATCTGCAGCTTGAACTTGCCGTTGGTGGCAGCTTCGAGCTTCTTGCCCATGTTCTCAATGGCCACCACATTGGGATAGCCCGGCGGATGCACATCAGCCGCCTTCAAGATGGTTTGGGCGCTGGTGCCCAAGGCTGCCGTGAAGGCGATTGCCGCCACGGCGGTAGCGATGAAGTTTCTGCGAAAGGTCATGGTTGGCTCCTTGAAAAAAATGGGTAAACGACTGACGCGGGGAAATGCAATCGGGGGCTATTCGAAAGGACCGGTGCGGACAAAGACGCCGCCTTGGTAGCAGGCCGCAGGATCCTGCAGATCGGGCTCTGGCGTTCGCGCGTAAACCGCATCGCGAAAGCCATCGGAGCTGTCCTGCGGGACATAGCCCAGGTGCCGTGCGCGCGAATTGTCCCACCAACTCACCGCATTGTTCGATGCGCCAAAGACGATGGTGTGGCCCAG
>CAISIP010000189.1 GCA_903885415.1 uncultured beta proteobacterium | reverse complement strand
CACCAGTGTGCAAGACTGCGCGGTCTACATTTGCCGCACCGGGGCAGTGGGCAGACAGGCTTTGCGTAATTACCCGCAAGAAGATGCGCAGCACTATATTCAGCACCGCCCCGTCGCGCCGCATGAAGTAACGCAGCCGCTTCGGGACTGACAGCACCCACTGGCGCACCGGTAGGTGCGGGTAAACATGGTCGCTCAGGTGCGCCGCCGTCTCGGCCATGCGCCGGGTGTTGCACGAGGGCACACGCCGCGGCCTTTGCAGGAGAAGGCGACGAAGTAGTCATGCCCGCAGTCATCACAGCGGGCACGGGCAAAGCCGTGGGCAAAGATGCCGCACTCCAGATACCTCTTGAACGCTTGGCGCACGAAGGGCTTTGGGGTGCGGTAGTCGGCTTGGCCATCGAACTGGCCTGCGCTGGCCATCTCCAGCCAAGTATCATAGTGCTCGGCTACCGTTTGGTAGAGCAGCGTGCGCGCGGGCTGGCTTCCAGCAGCAGGACATTGCGCTTGCCGTCGGCGGTGAGGCGGGTGGCGAGCACACAACCGACCGATCCGACGCCGACGCCGACGATGATGGTGTCGTATGGCGTGATGTTGTCTCCGCCTTAAGTTTCTTGTTATTTTTCAGCGCCCTTGAACCGCCAGCCGTTCAATTTCGCACCAGCTCGCACGCAACGGAATCGACCCCGAGACAGGGTCATCGCGCGAAGTATCTATCACCTGGTTGAGGTTGGCGGCCAGCGGGTGCTCACGGTCGTAAGGTGTCCCGGCAACCCCCTCAATCCACCACCCATACTGCGCGCACACCGTGCCTTCGGCCAGGTCGCGCGAAACCCGCGCGCGTGCCACGGCGCTGCCGGTTCCGGTGCGGATGCGAATCCAGTCCCCATTGGCGATGCCGCGCGCACGCGCCGTCTCCAGCGCGATCTCGGCTTGCGGGTCGGGCATCAGCTTGCGCAGCGATGCGAGGTTGCGGTGCTGGCTGTGGCAGAACGCCAGTACCTTGGCGGCACCCAGGCGCAGCGGGTAACCAGGCGGCGGCGCGGGCAGGTCAGCCACTTCCAAAACAGGCAGTGGCGCGATGCCGTGGTTGAACAGGGTCTCGGCGTAGATCTCGACGCGGCGGCTAGGGGTTGCGAAGCCCTTGGGCACGCCATCGACCAGCTTTGCATAGGCCTTGAGGGCCACCCCGCCCGGTACTTCAACACCTTCAGGGTGCTGGCGCAGGTTGGCCACCGATAGCCCGGCAGGCGCGAGCACGGTGTCGTGGCCGGCGTCGGTGCTGCCGTTGAAAAACTGGGCCTGCATTCCAAGACGCGCGGCCAGGCCCAGCACGATGTCGGTGTCGCTGCGCGCTTCCCCCCTTGGCGCGATCACGGCCTGGCGCAGTTGCACGCGCTTCAAGGACGCGAGGCTGGTGTCGAAGCCGGCGCGTAGTCCCTCGCGTTCCCATGAGGTGGCGGCGGGCAGCACGATGTCCGCATAGGCTGCTGTCGGGTTGAGAAAGAAATCCGCATGCACGTGAAATTCGAGGTGTTCGAACGCCTGGCGCGCCAATGCGGTGTCAGGCTGGGACGCGAGGAGGTTGGTGCCGAAAGACACCAGCATGCGCACCGGGTAGGGGTCGCCGTGCAGCACTGCGCGGTAGACGTCGCGCGCGGTGACCCAGCCGTTGAGTCCCGGGCCGAGCGGGCGTTCTTTCAGGCCCAACGCCTTGGCACGCTGCGAGGCGGGCATCAGGTCGGCGCCGGAAATGTCGCCGAAGCTTGCGGCGCCACCCGGCACGTTGCCGCCCTGCGCGCCGACGCTGCCCGTGAGCGAATACAAAAGCGTGAGGGCGCGGTCGGTCTGGGTGGCGGTGACGCTTTGGCCGATGCCGTTCCAAGCAAAATAAGCCACCGTCTTTGCGCCGCCGATGAGAGCGGCCGCCTGGCGCAAGGCGGCTTCATCGACACCCGTGTGTTCGACCACGCGTTCCGGCGGCCATTCGGCGGCGACCCTCGCATAGAGTTCGAACGCAGTGTGGCAGGCGACTTCGCCAGCGAGCGTCTGCAGGTGCGCGTCACCCGTCAGTGCGATATGCGTCGGGTCGGCCAGCCATACGCCGCGCGCGGCGTCGTAGGGCACGAGGCGGTCGGCGTCGCCCCGTCCATACAGCACCTGGTCGCTGCCGCCAGCCTCGACATCGCTCTGGCGCAGGAATCGTCCGGTATCGGCGCGCACCAGCAAGGGCGCGTTGGTCCACTCGCGCATAAAGGCGGCATTGAAGCTGCCGGCCGCTATCAGCAGGTTGGCTATTCCCAGCGCCAGTGCCTGGTCGGTACCGGGCCGCACCTGCAGCCAGCAATCCGCCTGCTTGGCGAATGCGGTGGGCCGGGGGTCCACCACCACCATGCGCGCGCCACGCTTCACGGCCCCTTGTATCTCCGCCACCCGCGCCAGCCAGGTCACGGCCGGGTTGTTGCCCCACAGGAGAATGCAGTCGGTATGCGCAAAATCCGGCGTGCCGATGTCGTGTCCGAAGGTGAAGCGGGTGGCGAAGTCCTTGTGCCAGTTGCAGATCTCGGTGGCATAGATGGTGTTGGGGCTGCCGTAGGCGCGGATCAGGCGCTCGATCCAGGCGATGGAATCCTGCAGGTGCGAACCAGATGGCGTGGTGACGGAGAAGGCCACCTGCTCCGCCCCGTGCTGCGCCTTGATGCCGGCCATGCGCTCTGCGATCTCGTCCAACGCCGCATCCCATGAGATGGGCTGCCAGCCGGGATCCGCTGCGCCCTTGGGAGCAGTACGTCGCAGAGGCGTGGTCAGACGGTCCGGGTGATACACCAGTTCCGGTGCGGCGCGGCCCTTGGGGCACAGCTTGGCACCAGTGGGGTGGGTGGGGTCTGGCTCGATGGCTGTGAGTCGGCCATCATCCACCACGGCCACGCAGCCGCAGCGTGAGCGGCACTGGGTGCAAAACGAGGGGATGCGGGTAGCGGAGTGTGTTTGATCGGACATTTGGATTGCATCTTACCCATCCCGGCGCACTGGAGCGATCCAGCGCTGTCTGCAGCCATACGCGGTCAACCTTGAAAGCACTGCGATGGCGTGGCGGCAGTGTCTTTGCTGGCGCAGTTGCCGGAGGCGCAATTCAATCGAACCCCAAATGAGATCGGGGGCACCAGGCAAGGTCCAAACTTCCTGCGCAAAAACGCGTTCCATCCTGCGCTTGCTTGCGCCGCTGCGGCCCCAGCGCCGGCCCTGCCAATGCCAAGACCAGAGCCGAGGCCCCGGCGTGCAGCGCCAGCAATGGCAGAGGACGGATTGTCATGGTACGTGCCCTTTCGTGCGCAACCGATTGTCGACCGACTGACCAGTCATCCGCTGCGATTTGGGAGGCATTGAACCACCGTGCCGCCACACGGACGAAACGCGTGGGATAGCCACCAGAAACAATCGGATTTGTCACGCAACTGACACTGAATCGGTCCATGCTCAACACTTTCTCTCTACCATGGATCCTTCATGAGCTCTGCGACCACACGCCCCGGCGACACCTTCAACAACGAAGACTCGAACACCTCCAACAACCCGCATTTCGATGCCATCCTCGACGCCCGACTGAGCCGCCGAAACATGCTGCGCGGTGGCGTGGGAGCGGCCACCGCCGCCATGCTGGGTGCTGCCACCCTCACCGGTTGTGCCACCAGCGGCGCCATGAGCGGGCCCATGCACCCGATCACTGCGCTGGGTTTCACCCCCGTTCCCAAGAGCCTGGCCGACACGGTGCTGGTGCCACCGGGCTACAAGGCCGAAGTAATTTATGCGCTGGGGGACCCGCTCTCTGCAACTGCGCCTGCATTCAAGAACGACGGCACCGACGTCGACTTCGACCAGCGCGCCGGCGACCACCACGATGGCATGGAATGGTTCAGCCTGGATGCCAGTGGCAGGCCCTCGGCGACCTACAGCGCACGCGGCCTCATTGCCATGAACCACGAAGCCACGACGGACGAGAAACTGTCCTCCTTCTTCATCCACGCCGACGGCGGTGGCTCCACGCTGCCCCGGCGCGCCGCCGAAGTGGACAAGGAGCTGATGATCCACGGCCTGTCCGTGGTCGAAGTCGAATCGCGCGGCGGCAAGTGGGGCTACAAGCAGGACTCCGCCTTCAACCGCCGTGTCACGACCATGTCTGACGCGGTGATCCACGGCCCGGCCCGCGGCAGCGCGCACCTCGTCACCAAGTTCAGCCAGGACGGCACGCGCGCCCGCGGCACCCTGAACAACTGTGGCACCGGCAAGACCCCTTGGGGCACCTATGCGTCCGGAGAGGAGAACTGGTTTGGCTACTTCTCGCGCGACGCGCGCGACAACGACCGGCGCGGCCGCAACGACAGCTCGGTCGTGGCGCTCAACCGCTACGGCCGTGTTGCCGGGGCCCCCAGCCGCCATGGCTGGGAGAGCGCGGGCAGCGACGACAAGTACCTGCGCTGGAACAACGGCGCCATTGGCGCCAACGCGCGTGCGGACTACCGCAACGAGATGAACACCTTCGGCTACATCGTCGAGATCGACCCCTACGACAAGACCCAGGCGGTGCACAAACGCACCGCACTCGGGCGCATGGGCCACGAAAACGTCAGCTTTGCCAAGCCGGCAGCAGGCCAGCCGGTCGTTGCCTACATGGGCGACGACGCGCGCAACGAATACATCTACAAATTCGTCTCCGATGCGCAGTGGGAGCCGAGCGACGCCAACGCCGCCAACCGGCTGGCGGTGGGCAGCAAATACCTGGACAAAGGAACACTTTTCGTGGCCAAATTTCGCGACAACGGCAGCGGCGAGTGGGTCGAACTGTCGATGAAGAACCCGATCGTGGCCGCCAACCCGGACTTCACGTTCACCTCCGACGCCGACGTGGCCATCTTCACGCGCCTGGCCGCCGATGCGGTGGGCGCCACCAAGATGGACCGCCCGGAATGGGCCGGTGTCAACCCGCGCAATGGCGAGGTCTACATCACGCTGACCAACAACAGTAACCGCACCGTCGACGGTGAGGCGGCAGCAGATGCGGCCAACCCGCGGGTCTACCAGGACATGAAGGGCAGCCGGGCCAGCAACGGCAACGTGAACGGCCACATCATCCGATTGGCCGAAGCCACCCCGGCCAGCGCCGCATTCAAGTGGGACATCTACCTTGTGGCGTCGGAGGCTGGCGCCGACAAGTCGCAGGTGAACCTGTCCAACCTCACCGACGCCAACGACCTGTCGTCACCCGATGGGCTGGTATTCAGCCCGGCCACCAGCATCTGCTGGATCCAGACCGACGATGGTGCCTACACCGATGTCACCAATTGCATGCTGCTGGCAGCCCTGCCCGGCCAGGTCGGTGACGGGGGACGCAAGAGCCTGTCCTACAAACGTGCAGACGGCAGCGAGAAACGCGTCGACACCTTCGTGGGCAAGCCCCAAACCGAGGCCACGCTCAAGCGTTTTCTGGTCGGCCCTAAGGGCGCCGAGATCACCGGCTGGTGCGAGAGCCCGGATGGCCGGGCGATGTTCGTCAACATCCAGCACCCAGGCGAGAACACGAAGATGGCCGATGTCCGAGACCCGGCCAAGTACGAAAGCCAGTGGCCGGCGAATGCGGGTTACGGAACCGGGCGGCGTCCACGCTCGGCCACCATTGCGATCACCAAGCTCGACGGTGGGCTGATCGGCAGCTGACCGGGCGGCGGGGCAAAGCCCCGCCTCGGCGAAGCGGTTGACCTGCGCGCAAACAAGGGTGTCTTCATCACGACCTCAGGCTATACCTCGCACGCAAACGAATTCGCGAGGTCGGTAGAGCGGGTCGTTCTGGTTGACGGTCCGCGTCTTGCGGAGCTCATGATTGCCCACGAGGTCAGT
>CAISIP010000188.1 GCA_903885415.1 uncultured beta proteobacterium | reverse complement strand
ATATTGGGTCCGGGCGCCGCCTGCGCCAGCGCGATCGAGTTCACGAACTGGGTCTGGCTGAGGTAGGCGTGCTCGTCGACCACATAGCGGTGCATGTCCGACGCCAGCGCCAGCGCGCCGCCGGTGGCGAAGACCGATATCGACAGGAAGTGCAGGAACAGCGCGCCGAGCTCGGCGCCGCTCATCGCGCCACCCGCCAGGCCCAGGCGACCGACGCGACGCCCAGCGTCAGCACCACGGTGCTGACCGGCAGCCGCGCCAGGGCCACCGCCGCAAAGGCCAGCAAAGCCACCGCGATGCCCACGCGCTGGCCGCGCAGCGTGCGCGCCATGCGCAACGCGGTGATGATGATCAGGCCCACGCTGGCAGCGCCCATGCCGTGCAGCGCGCCCTGCACCTGGGGCAGGTGCTGGAACTGCTGAAACAGCGACGCGATGGCCAGCACCAGCGCACCCGGGATCAGCAGGAAGCCGCCGAGCGCCGCCAGCGCGCCGCGCAGGCCAAAAAACCGGTCGCCCAGCAGCACACAAAAAGACATGCCGGTCGGGCCCGGAAGAACCTGTCCGATGGCGTACACGCCCAGAAAGTCTTCCGCGCTCAGCCAGCGCTTGTCGCGCACCACGGTGCGCTCGACGAAGGCCAGCGCACCGCCGAAGCTGCGCAAGGAAATCCAGGCGAAAGCGGTGAAGAGTTCAAAGGCCGATGCCGGCGCGCGCAGCGCCGTCGGGTCGGCGCTAGCGGGCGGCTTCGGCGCCATGCAGCCGCGCTCGTTGCAGCAGGATGCGGCCGGTGTAGAACAGCGAGGTCACGCACAGCAGGCCGACCCCGGTCCAGATGCCCAGCGCGTCCCAGGCCTGCGCGAAACCACCCCGGAACTCGCGCAGCATGCCGGCGCCAGCGGTCAACAGCGCCAACAAGGCGATGAAGGCGCTGCTCAAGCGGCTGGCCTGGCGCGCAATCCGGTCGCTGCGGTTGGCAAACCAGGCCAGCAGCGCGCCGTTGCTGGCGTCGGCGAACATCATGCCGCAGCCGAACACCGCCGCCATCAGCGCCACCACCCAGATGCTGCTGGCGCCCGCCTGGTGGCTGGCGAAAAACATCGCCTGCCCCAGCGAGTCAAAGGACATGGCAAAAGCCATTCCGACCAGCGCCGGATGCAGGTTTCCGCCGCTCAGGCGAAACAGCAGCGCAGCGACCGGGCCGCTGGCGGCCACGCTGGCGGCGCCCGGACGCAGCGCATGGCCCGCATTGGACGCGGCGATGAACAGCAAGAAGCAGGTCGAGATCGCCAGCCCCAAGCCGTCGAGCCACTGCGGCAGCGCGGCGCTCTGGCCGTACAGCAGCAGCGACGCGGCCAGGATGGCCGCGCTGTGGCCCAGCGCGAACTGCAGCCCGACCCGGCGTGCGCTCCAGTAACTGTGGTGCAGCTGGCGCGCGCGCGTCATGCCGTCTACCGCGGCGATATGGTCGGCGTCAAAGCCGTGGCGAAAGCCGAGCATGCCGACCAGCGCCAGCGAGGGCGCCAGGTTCAATGCCATTGCTTCTGTACTCATGCGAAATCTTTCAGGAATGCGTGCGCTGCTCAGGCCGTGTGGCCATGGTCGTGCGAATGGGTGTGGTCGTGACCATGGCCATGGTCGTGGTCGTGCGAATGGCTGTGGCCATGATCGTGACCATGCGAATGCTCATGGCCGTGCGCATGGCTGTGGTCGTGCTCGTGACGGTGGCCCGGCGCATGCGCCGGGTCCGACTTGCCGTGCGCGCGCGGGTCCTCGCTGAACACCAGCGACTTGATCGTCACCGGTACCGTGCGCGACGGCATGCGGATGCGGCCAAGGTCGATGAAGTCAAAGCCCCACAGCGTGACGCCGTCGATCACCAGTACCTCGCCGCGCACCCGCGGGTCTTCCTGCAGCAGGTGGCCCAGCGTCTGCGCGATGTCGCCGTCGGCGACCAGATACAGCGCCCGGCCCGCAGCCAGGCTGCGCGGCAGCGCGGCCAGCAGGCCATCGGCCAGCGCGGCCAGCCGCGCGTAGTTCGGCGTTCCGCTCCAGCGCAGCGAAATCGCGTTGTCCTGCTCGCCCTCGCGCAGGTCGTGGCGCAGGAACGAGCGCGTCAGCGCGCGCGCCACCTCGGCCGACTCGATGCGCTCCGGCAACGCGAACGCCAGCGGAACCACCTGCAGGTTCTTGCGCGGCAGCAGCACGCCGGGGTTGGATACATAGGTGGTGTTGCCGCTGAGCTGCACGCTGTATTCGGAGGCGCCGAGCACCGTGGCGCGCAGGCACTCGCCGGCGGGCAGCAGCGCCCAGGGCAGCGCGCCGGCGTCAAGCCGCAGCCGAAGCGCCTCGCCAAACAGCTTGCCGAGGTCGCCGAAATCGCGGCTTTCGCGGCGGTACACATATTCGCCCACGCCGCCGGAAAACATCAGGCCGTCGATATCCGACACCGCAGGCAGCGGGTCGGTCAGCAGCAGCTCGGTCACGTCGCGCAAGCCGCACTGGTGCCGCAGGACCCGCACCAGCGCGTCGGCCATGCTGTCGGCGAGCAGCTGCAGCTGCCCGGGTTGCACCAGGCTGCCGACCTGCCAGTCGAAGCCCGCGCGCAGCGCGAGCCGTCGCCCCGCCGGGTCCAGCCGGGTGATGCAGCCCACCGGGTCCACCACCAGCAGGCGCCCGCCCAGGTGCACCGCGGCGGTGGCGACCAGCTCGCCGTCGCGCACCAGGCCCAGCTTGGTCGTTCCGCCGCCGATGTCGACGTTGAGGATGGTCGACTTGTCGTCGTAGGAGCGCCGCGCGGCGCCCGAACCGAAAACCGCCAGCATGCTTTCCATGTGGTGGCCGGCGGTGGCGCAGACGAACTCGCCGCCCTGTTCGGCGAGCATTTCGGCGATCGCCTGTCCGTTCTCACGGCGCAGCGCCTCGCCAGTGAGGATCACCGCACCGGCGTCGATCTGGTCCGGGTGCAGGCCCGACGCGGCGTAGGCGCGCTCGATGATGTCGCCGATGGCCTTGGCGTCGATCAGCGTCTCGCTCTGGTAGGGCGTGAGCGTGCTCGGCGACTGGTAGACCGGCTCGCGCGCGACCACCACATAGCGTGTCGACAGCTGGTCGGACACCCGCTGCAGGTGCAGGTTGGAGAACACCACCTGGGTTCCGGCCGAACCGATGTCGATGCCCACGCTGTGCAGCACCACGTTGTCCTGCAGCCATAGCGCGTGGTCGGCGGCGCCGGGAACGCGCTCGAAGTCGTCGTGGTCGTGGTCATGGTCGGCGCCTTCGCCGTGCGCATGCGCGTCGCCCAGGTCGGTTCCCAACTGGTGGTCCTGCAGCGTGTGTCCGCCGCTTGGCGCCTTGGTGTCGGATAGGGGCATGGGGTCTCAATAAAACTGATCGAAGTGCACCTGCGCCATCGGAACGCCGGCGTCCAGCAGCATGCGCTGCGTGGCATTCGCCATCGCCGGCGGCCCGGCAAAATAGATTTCCATCTGCGCCAGCCGCTCGCCGAAGCGTTCGAGCGCCGCCTGGTGCAGGTAGCCGACTGCGCCGCTCCAGCCGCCGTCGCGCGCAGCGGCGTCGGACACCACCGCCTGGTAATCGAGCCGCTCGCCCCAGCCCGGCAGCGCGCGCAGCAGCTCCTGGCCGCAGACGTCGGCGGGCGTGCGCGCGCCGTACAGGAAGTGCAACCGGCGCTGCGCGAGCTGCGGCTCGGCCATCGCACCGCGCGCGATCGACACCATCGGCGCCAGGCCAGAGCCCCCCGCCAGGCACAGGATGTCGCGCGGCGCGGCGCGGCGCAGCCAGGCCATGCCGTAGGGGCCGTCGATGCCGATGCGCTGGCCGATCTGCAGCGCGTCAAACAGCGCATCGCTGCCCTTGCCACCTGCAAGCCGGCGCACCTGGAACTCCCACACCGCACCGTCGGCGTTGTCGTCGATCGGCGCATTGCTCATCGACCAGGCGCGCGCACCGACCACGCCGTCGAGATGCGCGAGCGCGTACTGTCCGGGCTCGAAACGCTGCGCCAGCGCCAGCGCGAAGCGGAACTCGCTGATGTCGTGGGTGATCGCACGCCGGGCCAGCAGCCGTGCGTCGCCGCGCGTCGGCCTGTGGACCGGCGCGCAGCGCGGGTCCAGCCGCAGCTTGACGCTGCACGCACCCAGCGGCTGGGCCTGGCAGCCAAGGTAACGCTTGCGCGTGCGATCCTTGTCGCTCCAGCCCGGCGCCTGCTCCCAGGCCATCTGCAGCGCGCCCTCGACCAGTTCGAACTTGCAGTTGCCGCAGGAGCCCACGTTGCATTCGTAGGGAAAACCCAGCCCCGCGCGCTGCGCCGCGCGCAGCAGCGTGTCGCCGTCGGCGCAGTCAAAAACTGCGTCCGAGCCGGCGATGCGGATCCGGTGCGCGGCGGGAATCGGGTGGGCGTCCATGCGGTGGGAATTAAAAAAACAAAAATCGTTAGCGCGACTGAAAACCGAGCCGGGCCGAAATCGCGTCGGCGGTGGCCACCACCTGCGGCACCAGCGCGCGCAGATCCTTTTTGGTCAGCCTCTGGGTCGGGCCAGCAAGCCCGACCGCCGCCACCACCCGCCCGGACATATCGCGCACCGGCGCCGCTGCGCCGCGGATGCCGATCTCGCTCTCCTCGTCGTCAATCGCGTAGCCGCTCTGGCGCACTTCGGCCAGCGTGCGCAGCAGCGCCTTGGGGTCGGTAACGGTTCGGGGTGTACGCGCCAGCAGCGGCTGCTTGAGCACCGCCGTCGCCTGCTCCGGCGCGCCGAAGGCCAGCATCACCCGGCCCTCGCAGGTGCAAAAGGCCGGCTTGCGAACGCCGATGTACGAGCGAATACCGATCGCCTGCGCGCTTTCCAGGTTGTACAGGTAGACGACTTCGCCCTGCGACAGGATCGCCAGGTGCACCGCCTCCTGGGCCCGGTCGCGCAGCAGTCCCAGCAGCGGGCGCGCCTGGTTCGACACGTCCATCCGCTGGCGCACCAGCGCGCCGAGGGAAAACAGCGCCAGCCCCAGTCGGTAGCGTCCGTTGTCCGGGTTTTGCTCCAGAAAACCTTCGGAGGCCAGCGTCACCGCCAGCCGGTGCACCGTGCTCTTGGCCAGCCCCAGCGTCTTGGCGATGCTGCTGATGCCGAGTTCGGCATCCGCGTCGCCGAAAACCTTGAGCAGCAGCAGCGCCGACGCGACCGACGACAGGCGACCGCTGGCGCTGGCCTTCGCGGGAGTGGCCAGGGTCTTGGGAATGCTCATATCCATACGCGCGTCCTGGCGCAGTTTTTGGTGGGCGATCGTCTCGCAGGCAGAAGCAGCATCATGGCGCCGAGACCCCGTCCTTGGGCATCATCAGGATGAACAGATTGGCGCAGACGATGGTCGCCGCGAGAAAGTAGAAGGTCGCGCCCAGTCCGTAGTGGTCGGCAATCAGGCCGCCGATCAGCGGCGCGACCGACGAGCCCAGCGACTGCGCGCCGAACAGCACGCCGATGCTGCTGCCGCCCATGTTCTTGGGCGTCGCCTCGATCAGCCAGGCCTGCAGCACCGGCCGCAGCGCGTACAGGAAGAAACCGAGCACCGCGACGATGACGACAAAAGCCGGCGAGTGGCCGGCCACCGCCATCAGCAGCAGCAGCAAGGCGGTCATCGCCATGCTCACCGCCACCACGCTGCGCCGGCCCAGCCGGTCCGACAGGTGGCCGGCGATCGGCGCCGCCACCAGCCCCGCCGTCTGCAGCGCGAACATCGCCGTGCCCACCAGCATCAGCGAATAGCCGAGCTCGCGCGCCAGGTACAAGGGCAGGAAAGTCAGCAGCGCGTTTTGCGTCATGGCGCGAAAGGCGCCACTGGTCGACAGCAGCACCAGGCTGCGGTTGCGCAGCAGCGTGCGCAGACCACGGCCGTAGTCGGCGAGCGACTGCCGCGGCGCGTCGCCCACCGTGCCGGCGGCCTTCTTGGCGCCGATGCGCAGCGTGCCCAGAAACACCAGCAGCAGCAGCGACATCAGCAGGCCCGGAAGCACATTGAGCACCACCACCTCGCGCCAACTCAGCAGCGTGAGCAAGGCGCCGACCGCCAGCGGCGCGAGCGCGTCGCCGGCATTGCCGCCCATGCCGTGCAGCGACAGCACCAGCCCTTTGCGCTCCGGATAACCGCGCGCCAGCGTCGGTATCGCCGTTGGGTGCCACAGGCTGTTGCCAACGCCGACCATCGCGACGCACACCAGCAGCATCGCGTAGCTGTGGGTGAAGCCCATCAGCAGATAAGGAAAGCCGACCCAGAACAGCGACAGCGCCATCAGCAGGCCCTTGCGCCCGACGGTGTCGACCAAGACGCCGCCCGGAATATTGGCCAGCGCGGCCGCCACATACTGGCAGCTCATGATCAGCCCGATCTCGCCGAACGACAGGCCGAGTTCGTTGCCGATCAGCGGCAGCAGCAGGTAGAAGGTCGCCGGATACCAGTGCGTCAGCGCGTGGCCAGCCGTGATCAGCCAGACCTCGCGCATCGGGCGCTGCGGCGCGATCGGCGCGGTGACTGCGATGGTGTCGGTCATGAAGCTTCCCCGGGCGGTTCGTGGCGGATTGGGTGGCGGGTCGATCCGGCGCGCAGCAGCGCCTAGCGGCCACCGCGGCTGACGACGGTGTCGTCAAACAGCTTGCTCCACTTTTCCGCCTCGTCGAGCGACTGGATCGGGTCGGTGATCAAGATCTTCACGCCCCGAAGGGGGGACACCATCTTGGTGTTGGTCGGCACATAGTCGATCGTCGTCATCAGCTGCTGCGCCTCGGTGATCATGTACTCGTGAAACAGCAGCGCCGCTGCCGGGTGCGGCGCACGGCGCGCGACGCCGATCGCGTTGGAGCGCGCGATCGCCGGCTCGATGGCGAACCAGGCGATGGGCGCGCCTTTCTTGCGCGCCTGCTCGGGCATGTAGTTGTAGACCGTCAGCGCCATCGGCACCTCGCCCGAGACCACCATATTGGTCAGCAGCGTGTGGCCGGTGCGCGGCGAGATGCCGTTGCGCGCGACCAGATCCTGAAAGAACTTTAGGCCCTTGTCAGCGCCTCCGTTGAGCTGCACCACGGTGGCGAACCAGTCCTGGTTCTTGACCTCGATGCCGAGCTTGCCCTTCCACTTCGGGTCGAGCAGGTCCTGGTAGGTTTTGGGCAGGTCTTCCTTGCGGACCAGGTTGGTGTTGTAGGCCTGCACCCAGACCGACAGCACCGTCGCGGCCCACTCATGGTGCGGCGGCACCGAGCCCGGTTGCAGATCCTTGTAGGTCGGCGACAGCACCGGCTGCAGCACCTTCTCGCGCGACAGCGCCTCCATTTCGGGCGAGCCGAAGTGCACCAGATCGACGTCGTAGCGCTTGGCGGCGGCCTCGGCCAGCGTGCGCTGCAGCACCTTGTCGGTGCCGGCGCGCCAGACCACCACCTTGATGCCGTACTTGGCCTCGAAGGGCTTGATCAGCACCGGCAGGTCCTTCTCGGCGATGGTGGTGTACAGCGTCAGCGTGCCTTCTTTCTTGGCCGCGGCGATGATCCGCTCCATCCGGTCCGGACCCTCGTAGGTCGCCAGCGGCGACTGCGCGCCGGCGCCCAGGGTCATCAGCAGCATGGCGGCGGGCAGCAGGATTTTCAGCAACGGATTCATGGTGTTTTCCCTGGTTTTTTCAGCGCTTGGCCGAAAAAATATCCTCGTACAACCGGCTCCACTTGTCGGCTTCGTCGAGCATGACGCGCGAGTCGATCACCTTCATGCCGGTCTTGCTGAAAGCGTGCTCGATCTTGGTATTGGTCGGAACAAAGTCGCGGCTGGCGAGTATCTTCTGGCCCTCTTCGCTGATCTCGTAGTCGTAGAACAGCAGCGCCGCATGCGGGTTGGGCGCAGCGCGCGCGACGCCGACGCCGTTGGGACGCGCGATCGGCATTCCGATAGTGAGCCAATCGATAGGCGCGCCCTTCTCCTTGAACTGCTCGGCCTTGTAGTTGTAGACCGTCAGCGCGAAGGGCACCTCGCCCGAGACCACCAATTGCGCCAGCAGCGTGTGGCCCTTGCGCACCGACATGCCGTTGGCGGCGACGATGTCCTTGAACAGCTTGACGCCACGCGCCTCTCCGAGCTCGGCCACCACGCCCGAGAGCCAGTCCTGGTCTTCGGCCTCGATGCCCAGGCGCCCCTTCCAGCGCGGGTTGAGCAGGTCGTCCCAGGTCTTGGGCAACTCCTCCTTCTTCACCGCCTTGGTGTTGTAGGCCTGCACGAAGACGTTGAGCCGGGTACCGACCCATTCGCCGTGCGGGCGGATCGCCGCCGGCAGCAGGTTGCGGTGGTGCACCGACTTGATCGCCTGAAATACCTTCTCGCGGTGCAGCGACTCCAGCTCGGGGCCATTGGTCTCGACGACGTCGACCGTATGCCGGTTCGCGCGCGCCTCGCTGACCGCGCGCTGCAGCACCTTCTCCGAGCCGGCGCGCCAGACGCTGACCTTGACGCCAAACTTCTTCTCATAGCCCGCCACCAGCGCGCCCATATCGTCGGACTGCGCCGAGGTGTAGATGCTCAGGTTGCCTTCTTTTTTTGCGCCGTCTATCAGGCGCTGCTGGCGGTCTGCCCCCTCGTACTGCGCGAGTTCGGCCATCGGTCCGCGCGCGGGCGTCTGGGCCAGCACCGCCTGTGCCGCAGCAGCGCCTGCT
>CAISIP010000187.1 GCA_903885415.1 uncultured beta proteobacterium | reverse complement strand
GTTCTTCAAGCAATGCAGGCGTCAGCAAAGGCCGAACGCAGCGAATGCGCGTGTCGTCGATACGGGTTTTGTCCTGGGTGGAGAGCATGGGGCCTGCCAAAAGTATTGAGCCAGCAGCTTAAACCACAAGGCGCTGGTGAAGGGGGTCTTCGGGCGGTTTTTGCGCCGCTTTGATCGAGCCTGTGCATGCCAAGCAGCAGCGGCTGTACTTTCGCAAGGCGGCCTGGTGGGGTCGGGATCACCTGGCCGGGCAGCGCTGCGCTCAGCGCGTCGGATTGCGGAAGCGCGCCTGTGCCATTTGCAGCAGGCCGTCGAAGATCAGGTTGTCGACCAGTTCAAAAGGAACGGTGAGGCTGGGCGCCATCTTCCAGCCGGCACCGCCGGTCATGAAGCACTTGGGCTCGGCGCCGCAGTGCTGCTGCAGATGGTGGACCATCCGGTCCATCGCGCCGGCGATCGCGTAGGTGCCGCCACTGGTAAGCGCGTCGCTGGTATTGGTCGGGAAGTTGCGCACCTCGCCGGTGGGCACATGCAGCCCCGCCGTTCCGGATTCCAGCGCGCGCAGCATGATGCCGTGGCCGGGCAATATCAGGCCGCCCAGAAAGCGCCCGCTGGCGTCGATTGCCTCGACCGTCACAGCCGTCCCGACCATCGCGACGATCGTCGGTCTGGGGGCCCCCTGCGCCAGCATGCGGTGCCAAGCGCCTATCACCGCGACCCAGCGGTCAGCGCCCAGCCGGGTCGGGTAGTCGTAGCCATTGACCAGGCCGGCTTCTGATTCCTTCGCCACCACCCAGTGCGGCGTGACGTCCCACAGCTCCATCTGCTCCTCGACGCGCCGGCGCGCTGCATCGCCGGCTACGCAGCATCCCAGCATGGCTTGCGGAGCCTGCAGAGCGGCCCAGGCGCCGTCTGCCAACTTGTCGATGTTTTCCAGAAATTCCGCACCCTGCGCGATCAGCGCAGCCCCCGCGTGCGCCGCTTCGTACTGCGCCCATTTCAGCCGGGTATTTCCAATATCGATGGCTAGAAAACGCATGGTCGGGTCGTCCTTGGCCTGATTATCGGCGGGCGCCGTTGCAGGTCCGGCTGGGGCAGTCGGCGCGGCTCAAAAAGTTCGCCTGCCCGGCCTATTGCGGCCGGGATTCAGTTCTGGCGCCAGGGCAGTCCGCGCAGGCGCCATCCGCCGGTGCTGCCGCGGTGCGCTTGTTCGTCTGGATTGCCTTCAAAGCCCTCCAATATGTTGTAGGCCTCCAGCCCGAGTTCGGCGGCGCGCCGGGCGGCGGCGATCGACCGCACGCCGCTGCGGCACAGCAGCAGCGCTTTTTTGCCCACCGGAACAGCCGCCTGCAATTGGGCGTCGAAATGCGGGTTCAAGGCCATGGCGGGCCACTGCTTCCAGGCGGCGGGGGCGGCGCCGGGTATGAAGCCGACCCACTCGCGTTCGGCGTCGCAGCGCACATCGATCAGCACCGCGACGCCCGACTGCCACCACTGGTACGCGGCGTCGGGAGAAATGTCGCCGGCGTAGCCCTGCGCCGGATGGACCTCCAGCGAGGGGGTGCCGTCCTCGCCCTGGGCCTGGTCGTCATGGCGAAGGCCCGAGTGCAGGTTGGCCGGCACCGCCTCGTCGATGCGCCGGGGTCGGGGCAGGTTCAGCGCGGCCATCACGGCGACGAACTCCGCCTCGGTCTTGTTGGCGATGCGCGCGTTGCCTGAGCGCTCCGCGCCGATGGTGGTGTGGGTGCGGCCCTGGTAATCGTGGCCCGGCCAGACCGTCGTCTCGGGCGGCAGCGCAAACAAGAGCTGGGTGACGCTGCGGTACAGCGCCGCCGCGCTGCCGGACTGGAAGTCGGTGCGGCCACAGCCGTTGACCAGCAGTGTGTCGCCGGTGAAGACATGGTCGCGCCAGACATAGCTCATGCTGCCGGCGGTATGGCCCGGCGTATGCAGCGCCAGTAGGCTCTCGCCACCAAAGTGCAGCCGCTGCCCGTGTGTGAGCTGGACGCCAGCGGTGCCGATGCCGCAGCCCTGCGGCGCCGCCGTGCGGGCGCCGCTGTGCTCGGCCAGCAGCGCTGCGCTGGTGATGTGGTCGGCATGTGCGTGGGTCTCGACCGTCCAGCACAGCTTGAGGCCGTACTGACGCAGCGTGGTCAGGTCGCGCTCGACCTGTTCGTCGACCGGGTCGATGATCAGCGCCTCGCGGGTGTTTTCGTCGAATAGCAAGTAGGTGTAGGTGCTGGACGCGGGGTCGAAAAATTGCAGGGGACGCATTCGTGGCTCCGATCGT
>CAISIP010000186.1 GCA_903885415.1 uncultured beta proteobacterium | reverse complement strand
GGCAAGCTGCCACTGGCTGTTGGCGACCTGTGCGTTCGCGCTGGCTCCAAGCGGTGCCAGCGCGCAGGAGGCTGCCACCATGCAGCCGGTGCAGGTGGCCGACCGGGTTTGGTTTGTGCAGGGCCAATCGGCGCTCGGATCGGCGGCCAACCGCAACTTCATATCCAACGCCGGTTTCGTCGTCACCGATGCGGGGGTCGTCGTCGTCGATGCGCTGGGCTCGCCGGCACTGGCCGAGGCACTGATCGCCGCGATACGCAAGATCACGCCGCAGCCTGTGACGCATGTGATCGTCACCCATTACCACGCCGACCATATCTACGGCTTGCAGGCCTTCCAGGCGCAGGGTGCGCGCATCCTTGCCCATGCTGCGGCGCGCGAGTACCTGCATTCGGACGCAGCGCAACAGCGCTTGGATGCGTCGCGACGGGATCTGGCGCCCTGGATCGATGCTGCCACCCGGATGGTGTCGGCGGACGACTGGCTGGCGGGCGACCGCGACCTGACGCTGGGTGGCGTGCGCATCGAAATCCGGCATGTCGGGCCTTCGCATACGCCCGAAGACCTGGTGGTGCATCTGCCGCAGCAAAAGGTGTTGTTCGCCGGCGACCTGGTGTTTCGCGCGCGCATCCCTTTTGTCGGGCGGGCCGACAGCCGACAGTGGATCCGGGCGCTGGACCGGCTGCTGGCTTTTAACGCCGCGTCGATCGTGCCGGGACACGGGCCGCTGTCCCATGCAGCGCGCGAAGACATGCTGTTGACGCGCGACTACCTGCGCCATTTGCGCGCGGCCATGGGCACTGCGGCCAGGAACATGGATCCGTTTGACGCGGCCTATAAGGCGGCGGACTGGAGCCGCTTTGAGAAGCTGCCGCTGTTTGGCGCTGCCAACCGGATGAACGCCTACAACACCTACCTGTTGATGGAACAGGAGGCGCCATGAGGCAGGCGCCGCGTCCGTTTTCCCTGACGCGACGCCGGCTGCTGGCAGCGGCGGTGCTGGGCGGGTGTGCGCACCACGCACTCGGACAGAGCGCATTGCCGACCGCCACCGACTTGCAGGAGCAGCTGGCAGCGGCGCTGCGCCAGAGCTTACCGCTGCTGGTGATGGTCAGCCTGCCAGGCTGCCCTTTTTGCAAGGTGGCGCGCGACAACTACCTGCTGCCGATGCTGCGCGAGCGCGCGTTTGCCGCGGTGCAGGTCGATATGCAAAGCGCCACCGTGCTGGCGGATTTCGACGGCGCGCAGACCACGCACGCGCAGCAAGTCCGGTCCTGGGGCGTTCGGTTCGCACCGAGCTTGCTCTTCTTCGGCCGCGGCGGCGTCGAAGTCGCGCAGCGCCTCAGCGGCGGCACCCAGTCCGATTTCTACGGTGCTTACCTGGACCAGCGCCTGGGCGATGCCCGAACGGCGGTGCGGCGCGCGGGCTGAGCGGGCTGCCGATGCGCTGCAGGTTCAGCGCGACAGCCACCGCATCGCGGCGATACAACCGCAAACGATGCCTGCGACCGCGATCAGCGAGCCGATCGCCAGGGTCGACAGGCCCGACAGGCCCTGGCCAATCGTGCAACCGACGGCGGTGACGCCGCCAAATCCCATCAGCATCGCGCCGGTGAGCTGGTTGCGCAGGTCCTGCAGCGAGCCAAAGCCCTCCCAGCGGAACTGTTTGCTGCCGATGGCATGCGCGAAGGCGCCAAGCACCACGCCGGCGACGCAGGCGACCCCGAAGCTCGGGTGCAATGACTTGTCGGTCCACAGCAGCAGCAGTTCCAAGCTGTAGGCGGTCGGCGCGACGAAGCTCAGCGACTCCAGCGTGCGCGAATTCGTCGCGAAGTAGACCGTCTCCAGCGTGTCCGGGTTCTCGCCGTAGCCGATGTGGCCGCTCAGGTACCAGGCGGCCACCACCAGCAGCCCGAGCAGCGCGGCGCGGGCGATCTGCGCGAGGTCACGGCGGAACGCTGCGTCCTGGAAGCAGAAAGTGCCCAGGCCCGCCAGCGCGGCGGCGCTGACGACCAGAAGCGCAGTCGGCTGGGCCATGCCGGTCCACCGGGCGAACAGATCCGGCAGGCTGGCGTGGGCCAGCCCCATGGCAGACAGGTCGATGGTCATCGGGTCGAGGTAGCTGACACGCCACTGGGCAAACAGGCCCTTGAGCGTCATGTACGAGGCGATGGCGACGAACACCAGCACCACCAGCGAGCGCAGGCTGCCAGCGCCCAGCCGCAGCAGGTTCCTGTTCGGACAGCCTCCGGCCAGCGTCATGCCCCAGCCAAAAGCCAGGCCACCGAGCAGCAGCGACAACCAGGGCAGCAGGGGCCGCTGGTACAGCGACTTGCCCAGGTCGATCAGGCCAAAAAACGCCAGCAGGTTGGTGCCGGTGATAGCGACGGCCAGCGCCAGCATCCACAGGCGCATGCGACCCCAGTGCTCCATGTTGACGGCGTCGGATATGGCGCCCATCACGCAAAAATGACTGCTGCGCGCGACCCAGCCAAAGACGGTAGACAGGAGCAGGCCGCCCCCAAGGACCAGGGTGGCAGGGCTGAGTGCTTCGCTCACGATAGGCGCGCCTCGACGCCGCATGTCCGGCGCCTGGACGCAGGCTGGTTTGCGAGTTGCTGGAAATGCATCTTGTGCCTCAAAAAGACAGTGCCCGATGCCGGCGAGCGCGCCGGCGCAAGCAGTGTAGCGTGGCGGCTTGGGGAAAGCACCTATGGCCGGGCGTGCTGCGGCTGCATATATTCGTACATAAGAATGTTTGGATTTATGAACGATGAACCCTGTTCCTGAGGGCGCACCCGCTGGACGCCTTCTCCGGGCGCCAGAAAGCTTCATGAGCGCCGACGACGTTCGCACGGTGTTCGCACAGGCCAAGGCGGGCCGCAGGGATTTTCTGCGTGGGGTACTGACGGCGGCAGCGCTGGGTGCT
>CAISIP010000185.1 GCA_903885415.1 uncultured beta proteobacterium | reverse complement strand
GGCGATGCACGCAGGCGACCATGCGCTCAAAATAGCGGTTCAGCAGCTCGGTGACTTGCTGTGGCGGAAGGTGCTCGCTCAGGGAGGTGAAGTCGCGAATATCAGAAAACAGCAGGCAGACATTGCGACGCTCGCCAGCCAGATCGGGCGCCAGCCGACCGGTCAATATTTCGTCGAGAACGCCAGGGCTGACCAGCCCGCCAAAAGCCAAGCGCAGCCGGCGCCTTTCCGCAGCGCTTTGCCAAGAAGCCAGTCCGATCCGGCCGCCCAGACCCGCCACCATGGCAAGGCCGAGGCTCGCCGTAGGCGTTGCCCAGCCTGCCATGAGCAACTCGACCGAGGCTACGCCGACGCCCACCAGTGCCAGCACCACCACCGCGCATGCGCTCTTGCTCGGCCGCAACCACCAGGTACACGCACCAAACAGCGCCATCAGCAGACTTGCAAAGGCGGGTGCTTCGCGGATGAGATCGCCACCCAGCAGCGCCCTCAATTGGCGCGCGAGTATGAAGACCCCGTGCGTCATGCCGCCTGCATCTCCAAGGCCAAGGGACACGGGAACAGGGTGCAGGTCGTCAAAGTCCAGCAAGCTGCCGAGAAGTACGACCTTGCCGGCGAAAAGCTGTTGCAGAGGTCCAGACTCTGCTCTCGACTGCAGCGCTAGGACATCGCGCAAGGGCGTATAGGGCATTGGCTGGCCGCTATACATGGGCACGATACCCGCGCTTACCGGCGCGTCCAGCCGACGCGCAAGGCGTCCGGGAAGCGACACAATTGCCTGCCCGTCGACACCGATTCGCTCATCAAAGCGGCGCACCAAGCCGTCGGCGTCGCGCATGACCAGCACCACGCCCGTGCCCTCGGGTCCTACCAGGTTGGCAAACAAGGGATGGATGCGCCGCAGACGACCGTCGGCACCTGCAGTTTGCGCGATGACCAGCGGCGCGACGGGGCGCAGTCGGAGAATCCCCTGCGCGAGGGCCGCATCCAAACCCGGCTGCACATGGTCGTATGAGCGCTCGGGCAACACAACATCAATGCCGACGGCCCGTGCACGCGCGCTGGCCATCGCCTCAAAGAAGGCCCCGATCTGGCGATGCAGGACGGCCACTGGGACATTGAATTCCTTCAGACTGGCGTCATCGATGCCCACCACCACGACCTCTTGCACCGTGGCGGATTGCGGCACAGGTTGCGCTTCGAGTCGAGACAACCCATGAAACTGGAAGTCGCGGACTGCCAATTCCATATTGGCCAGGCTATTCGTCAGGTACAAGGCCGTCAACAGTGCCTGGACGACCAGAAAACCCAGCGCCAGCGACCAGCGCGAAAAAAAGCCAATGAACCGCGACCCGCGCAGGGCCGCCTCCGAAGCGCTGGGAGTCATCATGAGGTGGTTGGCTGCATCGTCACAAACAGCGTCTCTAGAAGTGGGCGTCCGTTGACTTCAACCGCGGCCCTCGCAACGGCATCGCCGGACCGGACAATTGTCGCTGATTGCATCGGTCCGACCGGAGCGCCGGGTCGATCGGGAATACTTCTCCGACCGGCGTGGATGGCTGCAGCAAGTCGCTGCGGGTCCAGGTCGGTATCACGGGGTGAGGATCATGAAGATGTCAAACACATGGGCGCCTGCGGCCGCAATGCAGGCGCTGGCCGGCGCGGCGCAGGCGTCGCCGATGACGCTGGTCGACGGCGGCCTGGGTGTGCTCGACGGCGACATCCAGTTGGAGTGAACCGCCAACATGAATTGAATGGCAGCATGACTTGGGCCGGTGCAAATGCCTGGACCGCCACGCTGAACGCCAACCAATACGCCGGTCACAACGACTGGCGCCTGCCGACGCTCAACCCGTCGGACACCCGTTGCGAGTCGGGAACTGGCGATGATCGCTTTGGCTTCGGCTGCACGGGCGGTGAACTGAGCCATCTCTTCGTCACCGAGCGGGGCAACACGGCGATTCAATCCGTGCTGACCCAGACCGGCGATACAGCCGAGCAGATCGACAATCTGGCGCTGTTCAGCAATGTGCAGTCCTACGGCTACTGGTCCGGTACGGAGTGGGCGCCGAATCCGATTGTCGTGTGGAGCTTGCGCACCCAAGCCGGCTTCCAGGACTACGGCCCCAAGAGCAATTCGTTGTCTGCCGTGGCTGTGCGCCCCGGCGATGTGGCCGCGCGAGCAAGTACAACTCAAATCACTGACATTCCCAAATGCTCAAAAAGTTCGAACTGTAAAAAATCTATACGCCGGATCTTCTATAGGAACAAATATTTGAAATAAATTAGTACTTAAGAAAATGATTTATGCGCGCTTCAATGTTGACCTTATTTCAAATGCGCAGACGCTTTTCAAAAGTAATGGGGCGTAATTTAATTTCATAACCTTAGCACCCCCATACTCCGAGTTAGCTGAATCCAGCTAAGTCAATGAAATGGTTGAAGAAAGTCGTGGTCTACAGGAGTCTTCACGCAGGCCACCCCAAATCAATACTTTTCGAGCTACGCCTGTCTGCCTGACTATCCCCACGGTCACTACTTTTACAGCCCCTGCGAACAAAAGGGTACGTTGTACCGAATTAGGGCATAGAATGATTTGCTGCTCGCAGCTTTGTTTGCGCGATCCGCCAGACTAATTACAGAGATCGCCATGCCTAGAAAATCTGCGTTGCTTTCATTCTCAACCTCGCCTATTTCTCGAGTACCGTCG
>CAISIP010000184.1 GCA_903885415.1 uncultured beta proteobacterium | reverse complement strand
CGATAGCCGAAGCTGTTGTGCAGCATGGGCCTTTTGTGATGAATAGCCAGGCCGAGATCCACCAGGCCTTTGCCGACTATCGGAAAACCCAATTTGGCGGCTGGCCGTGGGCGGACAGCGCGCCAATCCACGGCCTGCAGGCCAGGCGCTTTGCACGGCATACCGACGGCCGCAGCGAGGCCTTCGACATTCAAACCAAGCCACAGGAGCGCACAGCATGATTCTTGAACTCGCAGACATCCGCATCCACGCGGGACAGAACGCCGCCTTTGAGGAAGCCATCGAACGCGGTTTGAAGACCGTCGTGCGCAACGCCAAGGGTTTTCAGGGGTTCAAGGTCAACCGGAGCATCGAGAGTCCGCAGCGCTATCTGCTGCAAATTTTCTGGGACACGCTGGAGGACCACACGGTGGGATTTCGCGAGTCGGCACTGTTCACCGAATGGCGTGGCATCGTGGGTCCCTTTTTTGACGGTCCGCCGAAGGTCGAACATTTCGAACTGCTGACCAAGTCGGCCTAAGCCGGCCATCGGCTCCCCAATACGCGGGCGCACAGCCAACCACCAAGGCGAACCCAGATGGCTTCCCACAACAGTCTGCTGATCGCGGGCGGCGGCATCGGCGGACTCGCAGCGGCCTACACGCTGGCTAAGGACGGTCACGCGGTCACGGTGCTGGAGCAGTCAAGTTCCTTTGGTGAAATTGGCGCCGGCATTCAGCTCGGCCCCAATATCTTCAAGATGTTCGACCACCTCGGGTTGACTGGCGCGGTCAACCGGGTCGCCTTCTTTCCCACCGGTCTTTCGATGAACGACATCCGCAGCGCCGAGCGGATCGTGCGCGTGCAGCTCGGCGACGCGGCACGCGCGGCGTACGGACATCCCTATGGCGTCATCTACCGGGCCGACCTGCACGATGTCTTCTTGCACGCCTGCCAGGCCTTGCCCAACATCGAACTGCGCACCAACGCCCGGGTCGAGTCCTTTTCGCAGGATGGCGACGGGGTGCAGCTCGCACTTGCGGGCGGCGAGGTCGTCGCCGGCGCAGCGCTGATTGGCGCCGACGGCATGTGGAGCCGCATCCGCGAAGCGGTGGTCGGGGACGGCAAGCCGCGGGTGTCGGGCCATATCGCCTACCGCGCCGTTCTCAAGAAACAGGAGGTACCCGAGCACCTGTGGAGCGATGACGTGGTGCTGTGGGGCGGCGAAAAGACCCATCTGGTTCACTATCCCTTGCGACGTGGCGAGTTGTTTAACCTGGTCGCGGTATTCCACAGCGACAAGTTCGAAGAGGGCTGGAACGCTTTCGGCGATGTCGAGGAACTCAACGCCCGCTTCGCCCCGGCCTGCGCCAGCGTGCGCGAGCTGCTGGCCAAGATAGAGACCTGGAAGATGTGGGTGCTGTGCGACCGCGAGCCGGTCGCCAACTGGAGCGACCGCCGCGTGACCTTGCTCGGTGACGCGGCGCACCCGATGCTGCAGTACCTGGCGCAGGGTGCGGGACAGGCGATCGAGGACGCGGTCGTTCTGCGCCAAGCGCTGCGCCATAGCCAGGGCAATCCGCAGCGGGCTTTCCAGCTCTACCAGCAGGCGCGCTACCTGCGAACCGGGCGCGTGCAGCTCACAGCGCGCTTTTACGGCGACATCTACCACGCAGCCGGCGTGCAGCGCGAACTGCGTAACCAGATGTTCCAAAGCGGGCAGGAGTCGGCCGGCTTCGCGGGGCTCAAATGGATGTACGACGGTATCGACCCAGACAACCTCTTCGGGAGCACAGGCCATGGATGAAACCGTAAGGGCAGCGCGGCGCGCGCTGTACGCCGAAATGTCGCCGTTGAACCTCACACCCCTGTGGGAAGTCCTGCACGCGCTGGTGCCCAGGGAGCCCGCAACACCGTGCGTGGCTTCCCTGTGGCGCTACCGGGAGCTGCGCCCCTTTCTGATGCGTGCGGGTGACCTGATCAGCGCCGAAGAGGCGGTGCGCCGGGTGCTGGTGCTGGAAAACCCTGCGCTGCGGGGTCAGTCCGCAATCACCCAGTCGCTCTATGCCGGGCTGCAACTGATACTGCCGGGCGAGATCGCGCCCAGCCACCGCCACACCCAAAGCGCGCTGCGCTTTATCGTCGAAGGCAGCGGTGCGTTCACCGCGGTCGACGGCGAGCGCACGCGCATGGCGCCGGGCGACTTCATCATCACGCCGAGTTGGGCCTGGCACGACCATGGCAGCGAGGCAGACGGACCGGTGGTCTGGCTCGACGGACTGGACATCCCGCTGGTGCGCTTCTTTGACGCCGGTTTTGCCGAGGATGGCGCGCAGCGATCACAAGAGCAGCTCCGGCCATCCGGCACCAGCCTGGCCCGCTACGGCAACAACATGGCGCCGGTTCGAACACACGCGCAAAAGGATTCGCCCTTTGGCATGACCTCGCCGCTGGTCAGCTACCCCTATGAACGCAGCCGGGAGGCGCTGTACCAACTCGAACGCGACACCCAGGTTGACCCATGGGACGGCGTCAAGCTGCGCTACACCAATCCGCTCACAGGCGGCTCGCCAATG
>CAISIP010000183.1 GCA_903885415.1 uncultured beta proteobacterium | reverse complement strand
GTCGGCTGCCTTTATGAGCGCGGTCCAGCGAACCGAGTCCTGCTCCAGGAAAGTCTTGAAAACCGACGGCAGACCACCTACCGGCAACATGCCCAGCCCGACCAGGCGCTCACGCACTTCAGGTCTGGCCAGCGATTTGTCGATCGCCGAGTTGAGCCGCGTGACGATGGCGGCCGGTGTGCCCGCGGGCGCAACTATGCCGAACCAGGCGCCAACATCGTCAAAGCCCTTGATGCCAGCTTCGGTCATGGTGGGCACGTTGGGGAAGTCTGGATGACGCGTGGCTGCGGTGATGGCAATGGGTTTGACGCGTTTGGCGGCCACGTATTCCTTCAGCCCAGACATGGTGTAGAAGGTGAAGCTGATGCGGCCCGCCATAACCTCGGCCAGGCCCGGCGCCGCGCCGCGAAAGGGGATATGGGTCATCGTCGTACTGGTGCTGTGAGCGAGCAGTGCGCCGGCGAGATGCGCCGGCCCACCGGTGCCGGCCGATGCATACGACACGTTGCTGGTGCGCGCCAGTTTGATCAGGTCCTGCAGCGAATTTACCGGCGAATCCTGCGGGACCACCAGCACGGTCGGCAACACGGCGGTGTGCGACACCGCGACGAAATCCTTCAGGGGATCGGGCTTGGGCTTGTTCAGCAGGATGGGGTTGACGATGAAGGTCGAGGCGGTAGACAGCAAGGTGTAGCCGTCGGGCTCGGCCTGGGCCACCGCGTCAGTCGCGATCTGGCCGCTTGCGCCGGGTCGATTTTCCACCACCACGCTCTGGCCGAGCGCGCTGGACATATCCTGCGCCAGTATGCGCGTGTAAGTGTCGAGCGGGCCACCCGCCGCGAAACCGATCAGCAGTTTGATCGGCCTGGTGGGGTAGGTGGTCTGGCTCCAGGCGCTGGTGGCGCAAAGGGCGGCGATGGCGGTCGTAACAAGTGTTCGGCGATTCAGAATCATGGTGCGCTCACTTTTTCGGGAGTGGTACGGATGGCGAGAGCGAAGCGAAGTGTTCTACACAATAGCGATGGCATTGGCGGGTGACCCCACGCCGCCGGTGATATTCATCGGTTTGCAGCTGAGCATGCATTCGTATACGCCGGTTGCGGCACAGTCGGCGGCCAGTGCCTCTAGGTCCCACAACTCGCCTATGCAAAGGCCCATCAGGGCGATTAGCGTAGGGTGCATTAGTCCAGCGTGGATGGGGTCGGCGCCGGCGGCCTGGTCGCGCTTGGACACGAAAGGCGATTGCGCCACCGAAGGAATTGCCTCGAAGCCAGCGTTGTCCGAGGCGCCCACCGAGATCCGGTGGTCCCAAAGCCATGCAACGGTTTCGCGGGCCTGCAGCAGGCCCGTGCTCTTCAATGCCGTCGGCAGCAGCACCCGGTCGGCGTCCGTCATCTCGTTGAAGTAGTAGGCCAGCCAGCCGGTACGCATCAGCAGGATGTCGCCGTGCATGAAGCGTACGCCTTGGGCCGCCGCGACATCGTCCAGCAGGCTGACCGGAAACGCTTCGCCCGCACGGTGGTCCAGCTTGCGTCCGCGTTGCGCCAGGTAGCGTTCGATGTCGATCAACACGCCGCGCCCGACGATACCGCGTTCGGCATACCGGTTGACGCCTAGGGTGGGTGAGCCGGTCACCACGTCTTCATCGCGCACGCCATTGTAAAAGCCGTAGTCTCCATGCCGGAAGTGGCGCAGGCTGTCGACTTGGGTCGTTCCCTGCGGATAGAAGTTGTCGATGTAGTCGTCGCGGTGGTTCGTGCTATTGCAGAACATGGTGTGGCGCGGCTTGTGGCGGTGCCGCGCAACCGGCGGGCTGAAGGCGTCCAGCGATTTGTCGAGGTTGAAGCAGACGCCGCGTTTCACCAGTTGCGCCGCGTACCGGGTGCATTCCGGGGTGACGAAGTTGACCATCCCGACTTCGTCGTCCTCGCCGAAAAGCCCCCACGAAGAGCCGGGTGGAGCGTCGCCGCGTTGCAGCAGTTCGCTATACGTGGGGAATGATTTTCGAACTGTGTCTGAAGCCGGCATGCTTGTCCCTCGGTTCGTTGGAGAGCGTTTCTCGCTCGTTGACATTGTAGTTTCGGAAGCTATACTTTGCCCATAAAAAGAAACCCAGTTTCTTATAGAGAACTATAGTTAACAGGAGTACAGCATGGCAGTAGCGAAATTCTTGCGTTCGAAGCGGGTTCAAATCCTGGGTGGAGCGGCGCTTGCGGTTGGTCTGGGGGCGATGCCGGCATGGGCTTTCCAGTCCGATGGCACGCTGCGTATCGGTTCGCTGGAGGCGCAGACCGGCGTGCCGGCGCCGTATGGCATCCAGGCACTCACAGGCTCGCAGATTGCCATTGACGAGATCAACGCCGCGGGCGGCGTCAAGGTCGATGGAAAAATGGTCAAGCTGGCGCTTGCGCCAGCGCCC
>CAISIP010000182.1 GCA_903885415.1 uncultured beta proteobacterium | reverse complement strand
TGGACACCGATCCGAGCAACGCGCTGCGCAGCGCACCGCGGCCGCGCGCGCCCATGACGATCATGTCGCAGGAAAACAGCTCTGCGATGTCGACGATCGTATGCGCCGGGTCGCCGATCTGGACCTCGCGTTCGTAGGCAATGGCCGATGCCTGCAAAAGCTCTTCCGCCTGTGCCAGCGCGTCGACACCCGCCGCGTCGGCGACACGGTGCAGCGTGTCGGGGTCGGGCGCGACGACCCACTCGTACAAGGTCGCGGGCTGCTGCACATGGGCCAGCAGCAGATCGCCCGAGAGCCCCTGGCGCGTTAAGCCGATGGCAAACCGAAGCGCCTTGAGCGAGACCTCCGACCCATCCACAGCGACCAGAATTTTCATGGCGACTTTCCCCCTGAGCAGCGATGCGACAGCCTGCAGCATAGGCGAGCCGCTGCAGCCCTATCTGTCCCAGATCATGGTGGCGCGGCGGGGCGGCCCTGCTCAGCCGGCTTTGCGCAGCGCGCGCAGCTTGTCGCCCAGGCGCTGCAGCACCAGCGGTTCGACGAACTTGTCGACCTCGCCGCCGAGCATGGCGATCTCGCGCACAAAGCTGCTGGAGATGAACTGGTACTTTTCGCCGGGCGTGAGGAAGACCGTTTCCACATCGGGCATCAGCGAGCGGTTCATTCCGGCGAGCTGAAATTCGTAGTCGAAGTCGGTCACCGCGCGCAGCCCGCGCACCATCACCTTGGCGCCGCGCGCGACCACAAAGTCGCGCATCAGCCCGTCGAAGCTATCGACCGTGACGTTCGGGTAAGGCTTGACGATGTCGCGCACCATTTCGATGCGCTCTTCCAACGAGAACAGCAGCTTTTTGTGGTGGCCTGCGGCGACCGCCACGATGATCGAGCCGAACAACTGCGCCGCACGGCGCACCACGTCTCCATGGCCCAGCGTCATCGGGTCAAAAGTCCCCGGATAGACGGCGATGACATTTTTTGTCGGCATGGACGAACCTTTGCTAGGGCCGGGACGCCAGCCGATGCGCCGGATTATCCATGGGCAGGCATGGTTTTTCGCAGCAAATGCGCGTGCACCGCGCCGGCCTTGAGGTGGCGGTGCACGCACAGGCCCACGCTCGCCAGTCGATCGTCGCTCCAGGCCTGCTCGGCCTCCAGGTAGACACAGCCGGATTCCTTGATCGCTCCAGCGGCAGCGGCCACAGCGGCGTCGAGCAGCGTCGCGCCAAAAGGCGGATCCAGAAAAACCAGATCCACCGAGCCGACCGGCAACTGGCGCAACGCCGAAACGCCGTCGCCGCGAACCACCCGGGCCGCGCTGGCCTGCAACCGCAACTGCGTCGCCTTGAGCTGGCTGGCCAGCGCGCCGTCCTGCTCGACGAGCAGCACCTCGAGCGCACCGCGCGACGCCGCCTCAAAGCCCAGCACGCCGGTTCCGGCGAAGGCGTCGACGCAGCGCCAGCCCGACAGATCCTGCCCGAGCCAGTTGAACAGCGTTTCACGCACCCGGTCGGGCGTGGGCCGCAGCGTGGCCTGGTCGGCGACCTGCAGCTTGGTCCGCTTCCACTGGCCGCCGATGATGCGGATCTCGTGGCTGGCGCGCACCACGGCGCTGCGCGGCACGGGCGCCGGGGAGATGGGGGCTTTGGTTTTCTTCACCGGCCAAGCATAAGCGCGCTGGAGGCAGCCACTGCGCTACGGAGCGGGTCCGACCAGCACCGTCACCATTCGCGCGGGCTGCAGCTTGCGCGCCATGGCGGCGCGCACCTGGTTCAGGCTGACCGCCTGCACCTCGCGCGTCCAGGTCTCCAGGTAGTCCAGCGCCAGGCCGTTCCAGGCGATGTTGCCGATGTTGTCGAGCAGCTTGCGGTTGCTGTCGATGCGCAGCGCAAAGCCGCCGATCAGGTTGGACTTGGCGGCGTCGAGCTCGGCCTGGGTCGGTCCATCGGCGACAAAGCGCTCGAGCACCTCGCGCGACACCGCCAGCGCCTGCGCCGCCTGGTCAGGCCGGGTCTGCAGCCCGATGGTGAAGGCGCCCGCGTGCAGCGCGGGCGAGAAATAGCTGTAGACGCTGTAACTCAGGCCGCGCTTTTCGCGCACCTCCTGCGTCAGCCGCGACACGAAACCGCCGCCGCCCAGAATATGGTTGCCCAGCGTGAGCGCGAAGAAGTCCGGGTCGTCGCGCTTGAAGCCCGGCTGGCCGATCAACAGGTGCGACTGCGCTGAATCGAAGGCGATGCGGATCTCTTGGGCCTGCGCCAGCGCCGCCACCTCGGGCACCGGGTCCGGCGCGGGGCAGCCCGCGCCGCCGGCGGGAACCAGTCTGGCGACCAGCTTGCGCACCATCGCATCGGCCTGCTCGCGCGTCACCGCACCGACGATCGACACGCTGGCGCGGCACGGCACGATCAGCCGCCGGTACAGGGCGCGCATGTCGGCGACGCCGATGGCCGCCAGGCTGGCCTCGGTGGTTTGCAAACCATAGGGATGGCCGCGGTACACGGCCTCAGCAAAAGCGCGCGCTGCGACGCTGGCCGGTCGTGTCGCCGACTCGCGGATCGACGCGCCGAGGCGCTCGCGCTCGCGCTGCCAGACCGCGTCGGGAAAGGCCGGCTCCCCGAGCTGGCGCGACGCCAGTTGCACCGCCCTGGCCAGCAGGTCGGGGTAGGCCAGCGAGCGCAGCCAGAAGCTCATCCGGTCGGCGCTCGCGCTGGCGCCAAATGTCGCACCGAGGTCGGCCCAGGCTTCGCTCAAGCCGTTTTCGTCGAGCGCCGCATCGGCCGCTTCGGCGCCGGGCAGCAGGCCCTTCGCAGCCATCGCCGCGGTGGCGCTGGCCAGCCCGGCCTGCGCCGGCGGATCACGCCGGCTGCCGGCGTCGAAGTCGATCTGCAGGTCGACCATCGCAATCGCCGGGTTTTCAACCAGGTAAACCCGGAGCCCGGACGGCTGGGTCCACTGCTGCACCGGTATGGCGGCGCTCGCCTCCTGCCAGATCAGCGTGAGCAGCAGCACGCGCAGCACAAGGCGCAGCATTTTGTACATCGGATTCATCTCCATGCTTTAGTGCCTCGCGCCCGCGACGGCGGGCCGCGCCCTGCGCGTGGGGTCCGCCGGCTGGGGACGCAAGGTGGCGATGGTGAGCTGGTCGTCGCCGAAATAGCGCGCCGCCACCGACTGCACCTGCTCGGCCGTCACGCCGCGCAGCCGCTCGACCAAGCGCTCGCCAGCGTCGAGCGGCAAACCCAGCGCCCAGTAGCGCCCCAGCGCCTGCGCCTGGTTGAATACCGAATCGAGCTGGTAGACCTGGCTGGCGACCCACTGCGTCTTGACGCGGCTGAGTTCGGCGGCCGATACGCCGTCGCGCGCGACCCGCACGATCTGCTCGCGCAAAGCCGACTCCACCTGCTCGGTACTTCGGTCCTTGATCGGCACACCGTCGAGCACGAACAACTGCGGCCCTCGGCCCCACAGGCCGCTGCCGGCGCCCGCGCTGTCGGCCACCCGCGCCGCGCCTTGCGTCAGCGCGCGGTCCAGCCGCGCGCCACCGTAGCCATCGAGAACCGCTGCCAGCACGGTCAGCGCCAGCGCGTCCTGGTCCGGTGTCGGCGCGCCGCTGGAGCCGGCAAGCGCCGGCGTTGCCGCCGGCGCGGCCAGCCCCGCAGCGCCCAGGCCCGGCACCTTGAAGGCCAGCGCCACATAAGCCTGTTCTGCCGGCGCCTTGACGTCGACGCGTCGCACACCCACCTGCTCGGGCTCGATGCGTGGCTTGCGCTGCCCAAGCAGCCGCGGCGCAATCGTCCCGTAATACTGTTCGGCCCATGCGCGCACCTCGGCCAGGTCCACGTCGCCGGCAATCACGACAGCGGCGTTGCCCGGCACATACCATTTCTGATGGAATTCGCGCACATCGGCGGGCGTCATCGCGTCAAGGTCGTTCATCCAGCCAACGATCGGACGGCGGTAGGGCGAAGCGACGAAAGCGCTCGCCGACATCGCCTCGTAGAGCTTGGCGCGCGCGTTGTCGTCGGTACGCATGCGCCGCTCCTCCTTGACCACCTCGATTTCCTTGACGAACTCGGCGTCGGCCCACTGGTTATGCGCGAAGCGGTCGGCCTCGAGCTGCATCACTTCCCGCAGCCGCGCCGCCGGTATCTGCTGGTAGTAGCCGGTGAAATCGCGCGCGGTGAAGGCGTTTTCGCGCCCGCCCAGGGCCGCCACCCGGCGCGAGAACTCGCCCGGCGCCAGCGTCGGCGTTCCTTTGAACATCATGTGCTCGAGCACATGCGCGACACCCGAGCTGCCGTCGACTTCGTCGATCGAGCCCACCCGCACCCACAGCATGTGAACCGCGGTGGGCGCGCGCCGGTCGGGCTTGACGATCACGCTCAGGCCGTTGGCCAGCGTGAACTGGCTCACGCCAGCGCCGGTCTGGGCCTGTGCGGCCATGCAGGCCATCAGCGCCACAGCGCCCAGCCAAGGTTTCATAGAATGGTGTTGCACCCAAATCCCTAAAAAATGTTCAGTTTCTTCCGGAAAAAATCCAGACCCGACGACGCGCCGCAGACCCTGCCCATCGCCTCCACCGTCGCGGACGACGCGCCGCTGCCAGATCCGACGGTAGTATCTGCCCGCCCCAACCAGTCGACACCGGAGCGCGCATCCTGGGTCAGCCGGCTGCGCGACGGACTGCGCAAAACCAGCTCCAATATAGCCGCAGTTTTCACCGGCACCCGTATCGACGAAACGCTGTACGAGGAGCTGGAGTCGGCGCTGGTGCTCGCCGACGCCGGCGTGAAGGCGACGCAGCAGCTGCTCGACACGCTGCGCCAGCAGGTCAAAGCCCGGCGCGTCAGCGACCCGGCCGCCGTCAAGGCACTGCTCGCCGACGCGCTCACCGCGCTGCTGCTGCCCCTGCAAAAACCGCTGAGCATCGGCCAGCAGCAGCCGACGGTGGTGATGGTCGTGGGCGTCAACGGGGCCGGCAAGACCACCTCCATCGGCAAGCTCACGCGCCACCTGAGCCTGCGCGGCGCCAGTGTGCTGCTGGCGGCGGCAGATACCTTTCGCGCCGCAGCCAAGGAGCAGCTCGGCGTCTGGGCCGATCGCAATACGGTCGACATCATCAGCCAGCAAGGCGGCGACCCGGCTGCGGTGAGCTACGACGCAGTGACCGCGGGCCGCGCGCGCGGCCGCGACGTGGTGCTGATCGACACCGCCGGCAGACTGCCGACCCAGTTGCACCTGATGGACGAGATGAAGAAGATCAAGCGGGTGATCGCCAAGGCGCAGGAGGGGGCGCCGCATGAAATCATCCTGGTGCTCGACGGCAACACCGGCCAGAACGCGCTGGCGCAGGTGCGCGCCTTCGACGACGCGCTGCAACTGACCGGGCTGATCATCACCAAGCTCGACGGAACGGCCCGAGGCGGCGTGCTGGCAGCGATCGCGCGCGAGCGCCCGATACCGGTCTATTTCATCGGCGTCGGCGAGAAACTCGAAGAGCTGGAAACCTTCAACGCCCGCGAATTCGCGCAGGCGCTGCTGGCCTGAGCGGATCGGCTGTGCAAGGGGTCGCCAGCGCCATCTCGCGCCAGCGCCGGCTGGCGCTTTGCGCCATCGCCGCAGGCATCGCGGCGCCAGCCTGGTCGCAGACGCCCCCGGCGCGCGGCCTTGCACCATGGTCGCAGATCGCCGAGCGGGCGCGCGGCCAGCGGGTGTATTTCACCGCCTGGGCCGGCAGCGAGCGCGTCAACGCCTACCTGCAATGGGCCGACGCCGAGTTGCAGCGCAGCGCCGGCGTGCAACTGGTGCATGTGAAGATCAGCGATGCGGCCGAGACGGTGCGGCGGGTTCGCGCCGAGAAGGCCGCTGGCAAGAACGACGGCAGCGTCGATCTGGTGTGGATCAACGGCGAAAACTTCCTCGCCATGAAGCGCGAATCGCTGCTGTTCGGGCCCTTTAGCGAGGCCCTGCCGAATTACCGCTATGTGGACCTGATCGGCAAGCCGACCACCCGCGTCGACTTCTCGGAGCCGGTCGACGGCATGGAAGCGCCCTGGGGCATGGCGCAACTGACATTTTTTGCCGACCGAAAGCGGGTTCCCGAGCCGCCGCGCAGCATGAACGCGCTGCTGGCTTTTGCGCGCGCCCACCCGGGCCGGCTGGGCTATCCGCGGCCACCCGACTTCACCGGCAGCAGCTTCGTCAAGCAGGCGCTGGTCGAGCTCAGCCCGGGCCGCTCCGCGCTGTACCAGCCCTGGAGCGCACAGGCGATGGCTATTGCCGCGGCACCTCTGTGGCAGTTTCTGGACGCGCTGCACCCGCTGCTGTGGCGCTCGGGCAAGCAGTTTCTGGCCAGCGCCGGCGCGTTGCGCCAGATGGTGTCGGATGGCGAACTGCTGATTGGCATCAGCTTCAACCCCAACGAAGCCGCCAACGAGATCGCCGCGCGGCGCCTGCCCGACAGCGTGGTGGCCTACCAGCACAGCGGCGGAACGCTGGCCAACACCCATTTCCTGGCCATACCCTTTAACGCCAGCGCCCGCGAAGGCGCGCAGGTGGCGGCCAACTTCCTGCTGTCGCCCGCCGCGCAGGCGCGCAAAGCCGACATCGCCCAATGGGGCGACCCGACCGTGCTGGCGCTGGAGAAACTGCCGCCGGCCGAGCGCGCGCTGTTTGCGACCCGGTCGATGCCCGGCCAGGTCGCGCAGACCATGGCCGCGATCGCCGAGCCGCACGCAAGCTGGGTCGACCCGCTGGAGCAGGAATGGCTCAGGCGCTACGCGTGAGGGCTTGACCGGTTGCTATAGTTCAGCCGTTCAGCCGCAACCTTCAGCCGACGCTGCCCGAAGCGGCAGCACCACCCCTCCCGGAGCCCCGACCATGCCCCAGCACCTGAGCTGCATCGAAAAAACCAGCGGACCCGATCCCCGCGCCAGCGTGATCTGGCTGCACGGCCTGGGCGCCGATGGCAACGACTTCGCGTCGCTGGTTCCCCAACTCGACCTGCGCGGCTGCCCGTCGATACGCTTTGTCTTTCCCAATGCGCCGCGGATTCCAGTGACCGTCAACGGCGGCTATGTGATGCCGGCCTGGTACGACGTGCTCGGGGCCGACCTGCAACGGCGCGAAGACGAGGCCGGCATCCGCCAGTCGGCGCTGGCCATTGAGGCGCTGGTGCAGCGCGAAGTCGAGCGCGGCATTGCCAGCGCGAAGATCATCCTCGCCGGCTTCTCGCAGGGCTGTGCCATGGTGCTGCACACCGGGCTGCGCCATCCGCAGCAGCTCGCCGGCATCATCGCGCTGTCGGGCTACCTGCCGCTGGCCGACAGCCTGGCGGCCGAGCGCCACGGCGCCAACCAGCACACGCCGATCTTCATGGGGCACGGCAGCGCCGACCCGATGGTCGGCATCGACCGCGCCGAAGCCTCGCGCGACGCGCTCGCGCGCCTGGGCTACGCGGTGCAGTGGCACGCCTACCCGATGCCGCACAGCGTGCACCCGCAGGAAATCGCCGATATCGGTGACTTTTTGCGCAGCGTGATCGGCGAACGCCAGGCCTAGCTGCGATGGCCGCAGACCGGGCGCTGGCGCTGGCGCTGGCCAGCCTGCTCGGCGCGCCCCTCGTGCTGGCGCTCGCCTACGCCGCGCTGGCCGCTGCCGACCTGCCAGCCTGGCAGGCGCTGGCCGGGCAGCGGCGGTTCTGGACTGCGCTGGGCCTGAGCCTGTGGACCGGTCTGGCGTCGAGCCTGCTGTCGTTGGGCCTCGCCGCCTGGCTGCTGGCGCGCAGCTTTCCCGGGCGGCACTGGCAACGCCTGGTCGGCTGGCTGGGTCCGATGCTGGCATTGCCGCACGCCGCCTTCGGCATCGGCCTGGTGCTGCTGATAGCGCCCGGCGGCTGGCTGATGCGCCTGGCATCGCCCTGGGCCACCGGAATGCAGCAAGTGCCGCCCTGGCCGACGTCCCAGGACCCCTGGGGGCTGGGCCTGATCGCGGCGCTGGTGGCCAAGGAAGTGCCCTTTCTGCTCTGGGCCGCTGCCGCGCAGCTGCAGCGGCCCGACCTGGCGCAGCGATTCACCCGCGAACTGCAGGTCGCGCACAGCCTGGGCTATTCGCACAGCCGGGCCTGGCGCTGCGTGCTGGCGCCGCAGCTGGGGCCGACGCTGGTCGGGCCGGCGCTTGCCGTGCTCGCCTACGGCCTGACCACGGTCGACCTGGCGCTGGTCGCGGGGCCGCTCGCGCCGCCCACGCTGGCGGTGCTGGCCTGGGGCTGGCTGCTCGACGCCGACCCGCGCGCCAACGCGCAGGGCGCCGCCGCAGCCTGGGTGCTGGCTTTGGCGGTCGCGCTCGCCGCGGCGCTGCTGTGGCGCCTGAGTCGGCTGGCGCGCTGGCGCCGCCTGCGCAGCGACGGCGACCGGGGGGCCCCCGGTGCGGCCCGCAGCGCCGGCGGCGCGCTGGCGCTGCTGGCGGCGCTGTATCTGGCGGTGCTGCTGGCGCTGGCGCTGGCAAGCGTCGCCGGCGTCTGGCAGTTTCCAGCACTGCTGCCGCAGGTGTTCAGCACGCAGGCCTGGACCTCGGTGGCCGACAGCAGCGCCACCCTGGGCAGCACGCTGGCGCTGGGCCTGTCCAGCAGCCTGGCCGCGCTGCTGTGGTCGGTCGCCTGGCTGGAAACGGCGCCGCCGCGCTGGGATGCCACGCTACGCAAGCTGGTCTACCTGCCGCTGCTGCTGCCGCCGCTGCTGTGGGTGCTGGGCGTTCACGCGCTCGCGCTGCGCCTGGGGCTGGACGCGCGCTGGAGCGGCCTGTGGCTGGCCCATGGCCTCGCCTGCGTGCCGTACACGCTGATCGCGCTGGGGCCGGCCTATCGCGGATTCGACCCGCGCACCGAACAGGTAGCAGCGACGCTGGGCCGCAGCCGGGCGGCCTTTTTGCTGCGGGTGAAATGGCCGCTGCTGCGCGCGGCGCTGGCCTCCGCGCTGGCGGTGGGTTTTGCGGTCAGCGTGGCGCAATACCTGCCCACCCTGTTCATCGGTGCCGGGCGCTTTTCCAGCGTCAGCACAGAAGCCATCACCCGCGCCTCGGGTGGGCAGCGCGCGCTGGCGTCGGCCTACGCCGCGCTGCAGTGCGCGCTGCCCCTGCTGGGCTTCGCGCTGGCGGCCCGGGTCGGGCGCCAGCGGCGCTTTGCCCTGTCCGGCCGGCTGCGCGAGCCCTGACACAATGGCAGCGATTCCCTGCGGCACGGCGCATCGCCCCGATGCAGCCCATCGCTCCCCTAGCGGCAACAGCAACCAAGGATCTGGCCATGGCAAAGATTGCGTTTTCTGTCGACGGCAAGCAGGTTTCGGTCGAGGCCGACACCCGCATGCCGCTGCTCTACGCGCTGCGCGACGAACTCGGCCTGGACAACCCCAAGTTCGGCTGCGGACTGGCGCAATGCGGCGCCTGCACCGTGCATGTGGACGGCGAGGCAACCCGCTCCTGTGTCTACCCGGTGGCCGCGGTCGCCGGGCGCAGCGTGACGACGCTCGCCGGTCTGGGAACCCCCGAAAAACCGCATCCGCTGCAGACCGCCTTCGTCACCGAGCAGGTGCCGCAGTGCGGCTACTGCCTGAGCGGCTGGGTGATGACCGCGGCGGCCTTCCTCAAGCGCAAGCCCAAAGCGACGCAGGCCGAGATCGAGGAGGCGCTGGCCGGACTCAAGTGCCGCTGCGCCACGCAGGTGGCGATGATGCGCGCCATCCGGCTGGCGCAAAAAAGCATGGCCTGAAGGACGCCGCACCATGAACCACTCTTCGCACACGACATTGGCCAGCGCCGCATCGCGGCGCAGCTTTCTCAAGGCCTCG
>CAISIP010000181.1 GCA_903885415.1 uncultured beta proteobacterium | reverse complement strand
TCTCAAGCATTGTCCACCTCCGATAGTGCCCAGTGCAGCAGCGCCAGCGCGTCTGCTACGTTGTCGTCTGTTACCTGGTAGCCCATGCCGGCCATGGCAGCGATCATGTCGTCTTTGCTCGCGTTGCCCTTTCCAGTTGCATGTTTCTTGATGGTGCCCACAGGCACGCCTTGGTATGGGATCTTGTGGTGCTCACACCAGCTGGTGAGCGTGGCCATCAAGCCACCGTAAACATGGGCAGAGTCTGTGCTCGCATGCCGGCGCACCTCCTCAAAGTAGATGGATTGGATCTCGCCACCGACCGTGCCCTTCAACTCAGTCAACCACTGCTTAAAGCGTAGGTAGCGCATGCCGCCACCCTCGTACCTGCCAGGCTTGAATGTGGCATACCCGTATGCAATCGGGCCATGCAGTGGCCGGCACGCCCAGCCTGTCGTGGTGCCCAAATCAATCGCTAGTATTGTTTCGCTCATAGCTGCCCCGCTCTGCGTAAGTTCTGCACAAAATCAATCATGTCTGCCGGTGGCACCTGGTAGTCATAGTCCCTGTCACCCGTCATGGCCAAGGCCTCAGAAACTAGCTCCACAGGGTAGTAGACGCCTTCACGCACTCTGGCCAACAGGCGCACCACGGATAAAAGACGGACAGAAGGGCTTGTTCATCGCAGCTAAAACTACAATGCAGCGCATGTTTGTCCACCTGCGCCTGCATACTGAATTTTCCGTCGTCGACGGCACCAATCGCATTGACCAGGTGGTCGCCGCGTCGGCCGCCGACGCGCAGCCGGCGCTGGCTATTACCGATCTCAACAACCTGTTTGGCGCGATCAAGTTTTACAAGGCAGCGCGCGGCGCCGGCGTCAAGCCACTGATTGGCGCCGAAATCGTCACCGAGGGGCTCGGGGGCGACGCGGCGACCCCATCGCGCATGCTGCTGCTGGTGCAAAACCAGCAGGGCTACCTGAATCTGTCCGAGCTGCTGGCGCGTGCTTATACGCAAAACGCGGCGCGTGGCCAGCCAGCGGTGCAATGGGACTGGCTCGGCGAACTCGGCGCCGGATTGATTGTCTTGTCGGGAGCGCAGGCAGGCGCAGTGGGGCAGGCGCTGATGCAGGGCGACAGCGCTCGAGCGCACGACATCGCGCTGCGCTTGGCGAACCTGTTCCCGCACCGTTTTTACATCGAACTGCAACGCGCAGGCCGGGCAGACGATGAGCGCCATGTGGCGGCCGCTGTACAGCTTGCTGCGCGCATGCACTTGCCGGTGGTGGCGACGCATCCGGTGCAATTCACCGGCCCGGATGATTACGAGGCGCATGAGGCGCGGGTGTGTATCGCCGACGGCGAGATGCTGGGAGACCAACGGCGGCTGCGCCGCTTCACCCGGGAGCAATACTTCAAGTCGACGCAGCAAATGCAGGCGCTTTTTGCCGATCTGCCGAGTGCGCTGACCCATACGCTGGAAATTGCCAAGCGCTGTAACCTGACGCTGGTGCTGGGAAAGCCGCAACTGCCGGAATTTCCCACGCCGCTGGTCGATGGCAAGAAGATGGGGCCGGATGCGTATTTCCGCCACGCATCCCACGAGGGGCTCAAGGCGCGTCTGGCGCACCTGTACCCCGATCCGCAAGCGCGTGAGCGCGAACGGGCGCGCTATGAGGATCGGCTCGAGTTCGAGATGGCGACGATCCTGAAGATGGGTTTTCCAGGCTATTTCCTGATAGTCGGCGACTTCATCAACTGGGCCAAGAAGAACGGCTGCCCGGTCGGCCCCGGGCGAGGCTCGGGCGCGGGTTCGCTGGTGGCCTATTCGTTGAACATCACCGACCTCGACCCTTTGCAGTACAACCTGCTGTTTGAGCGTTTCCTCAACCCCGAGCGGGTGTCGATGCCCGACTTCGACATCGATTTCTGCCAGGCCAACCGCGACCGGGTGATCGACTATGTCAAGCTCAAGTATGGCCGTGAGGCAGTCAGCCAGATCGTGACCTTCGGCACCATGGCAGCGCGTGCGGCGATCCGCGATGTTGGACGCGTTCTCGACATGAGCTACAGCTTTTGCGACAGCATCAGCAAGCTGATACCCAACAAGCCCGGCACCCATATCACGATCGAGGGCGCGATCAAGGCCGAGCCGGTTCTGGCCGAACGGCTCGCCAAGGAGGACGACGTCAAGACCCTGCTGGCGCTGGCGCAAAAGCTGGAGGGTCTGACGCGCAATGTCGGCATGCACGCCGGCGGCGTGCTGATTGCCCCGGGCAAGTTGACCGACTTTTGTCCGCTGTACCAGCAGTCCGGCAGCGAGTCCGCAGTCAGCCAGTACGACAAGGACGACGTCGAAGCCGTCGGTCTGGTGAAATTCGACTTCCTGGGACTGGCGACACTGACAATTTTGGAGATCGCCAAGGTTCTGATTCGAAGCCGGCACAAGGGCCGAGAGGACTTCGCTTTCGAGGACTTGGCGCTTGACGACGCGAGCGTCTACAAGCTGTTTTCTGAAGGGAAGACCGAGGCGGTATTCCAGTTTGAATCGCGCGGCATGCAGGGCATGCTGCGCGATGCGAAGCCCTCGCGCCTGGAAGACCTGATCGCCTTGAACGCGCTATATCGGCCCGGCCCGATGGACCTGATACCGACTTTCGTGGCGCGCAAGAACGGCCGGGAAGAGGTCGAATACCCGCACCCCATGGTCGCCGAGATGCTGTCCGAGACCTACGGCATCATGGTGTACCAGGAGCAGGTGATGCAGACGGCACAGATACTGGGCGGCTATTCGCTCGGCGCCGCCGACATGCTTCGCCGAGCGATGGGAAAGAAAAAGCCCGAAGAGATGGCCGAGCAACGCCAGGTCTTCCGCGATGGTGCAGCAAAAAATGGCATCGACCAGGTCAAGGCCGACGAGGTGTTCGACCTGATGGAAAAGTTTGCGGGCTACGGCTTCAACAAGTCGCACGCTGCCGCCTATTCGCTGCTGGCTTACCACACCGCATGGCTAAAGGTGCATTTCACGGCTGAATTCTTTTGCGCCAACATGACGGTGGAAATGGACGACACCGATAAGCTGCGCCTGCTGTTCGAGGACGCGCGCCGGATGGGCATGGAGTTCGAGCCGCCCGATGTCAATCGGGGCGCCCACCGCTTCGAGCCGGTGTCGGACAAGGTCATCCGCTACGGGCTAGGCGCGATCAAGGGCACCGGGCAGCAGGCGATCGAGGCGATTGTCGCGGCGCGTGCGCAGGGCGGTGCTTTCACCAGCCTGTTCGATTTTTGCGTTCGGGTAGACCGGGCCCGGCTGAACAAGCGCTGCCTGGAGGCGCTGATCAAGGCCGGCGCATTCGACGCCTTGCAGCGCGACCGCGCAGCGCTCACGGCGTCGGTCGACCGGGCCTTCGAATTTGCCAATGCGGCGCAAGCCAACGCCAATCAGGTCGGTCTGTTTGACATGGGCGACGACGACTTGCATGGGTCGAGCGCGCAGGAGCCCAACCTGGTCGACGCCCTGCCCTGGGGCGTTCGTGAGCGGCTCACGCTGGAGAAGAGCGCGCTGGGCTTTTACCTGTCGGGCCACCTGTTCGATGAAGTGAGCCTGGAGGTGCGGCGTTTTGTCAAACGCAGGATCGACGAATTGAGCGACACCCGCGAACCACAGTTGTTGGCGGGAATCGTTGGCGACTTTCGCGTGATTAACGGCCAGCGCGGCAAGCTCGCGCTGTTCAAGCTCGACGACAAGTCGGGCGTCATCGAAGCGCGTGCCGACGAGGCGCTGGTCCATGCGCATCGCAACCTGCTCAAGGACGACCAACTGATCATCGTGATGGGCAAGCTGCAGCCCGACCGTTTTGCCGGAGGCATGCAGTTGACGGTCCAACAAATATGGGATCTCGAACAGGCGCGCTGCCGCTTCGGCAAGTTTCTGCGCGTCGCGGTCAACGGCCGTGTGCCCGATGTAGCGCGCATACTGCAGGATTTTCCGGCGCAGGTCGAGCAGACCGAGCAGGGTGAGTTGGTTCGCGGCCTGGGTGTGCGCTTGCTGGTAACGCGCCATGGCGACGCCGCCGGCGCGATGGCTGAATTGCAGCTCAGCGAGGCGATGCGCTTCTTTCCCACCGACGCCGCGCTCGCGCAGTGGCGCGCACAGGCCGACCAGGGTCAGGCGGCGATCGTCTACGAGTAAGGGCTCTGTCCGCAGCTTGCGGCCCGCGTTGGCGCCACCGGTCTCACTCGCGCGGCCTGAATGTGATGAGCAGCAGCGGCGGAACCCGGCCGTCGACATCGCGCGGCAGTATCTCGGTCTTCGCAATCGCTTTGAGCACCGCATCGTCCCAGGCTTTGCTGCCGCTGCTCTTGGTCAGCTTGCTGCCGGTGATTCTGCCGTCGGGCGCAGCGCTCACCTCGACCTCAGCGCCCGCATTGCTCGAAATATCGTCGGTGAAAACGATATTCGGTTTGACTCGTGCGCTGACGCGCCCTGCGTAGGACGCTGACGGCCCGGAACTTTGGGCCGCCGTTCCGGATGAACCCGATGCATTGCCGACCGCAGACGCAGCAGCAGCGGGCCTCGGTGGCGTTGCAGTCGCTGCAGCCGAAGCGGCCGGTGCGCTGCCCGCCATCGCCTGTACGCGCTTGAGGTTGGCCTGGCGCTGTGCCTCGAGTTCGGTTGCCTCGCGCCGGGCCTGCGCCTCCTCCTGCTTCTTGACGGCCGCCTGTCGTTTCGCTTCCTCTGCGGCCTTCTGTTTCACCAGCGCCTGTTGCTTTTCCAGTGCCGCCTGTTTTTCAAGCTCGCGCTGCTTCTCCAGCTCGCGCTTTTTCTGCTCGAGTTTGAGTGCTGCCTGTTGCTTCTCCTTTTTGATACGCGCCTTTTCGCGCTCCAGCGCGATGTCGGGCTCCGCCGCCTTGGGCGGCGCAGGTGTGGGTGCTGGGGGCGCCACAGGCACAGGAACAGGCACAGGCACAGCCGGAACCGGTAGCGCAGGCACAGGCGCTTGCGGGCTGGCTTGCGGCGGTGCAGGCGGTGCCGCTGCTTGGGGAACAGCGGACCACAGTTCTGCCTCTGCGCTGAGCGTCGTGCTTTGCTTCCAACGCACGCCCCAAGTCAGAGCCGCAAGCAGCAGCGCATGCGCTAGCAAGGCCAGAACCAGCGCGCGGGCGCGCCCGCGAGCCGGCGGCGGGGCAAATTCCTGACGATCGTCGGCAGCCTGCACCGCGTCGGCCCTAGTTCACCAACTGCACCGACAGGCCGACGCGTTGCACACCCGCGCGCTGCAGCGTATCCATCACCTTCACGACGGCTTCGTAGCGCACACTGCGGTCCGCGCTGATCACGACCGCCGGATTCGCCGCGCCTGCCTGCGCCTTCTTTACCGCTGCGGCAAGGTCGCGAAGCGCAATGGGCATGCTGCTGCCGATGCCCTTGAGCTCCAGGGACTCGTCCTTAGCAACTACCAGTTGCAGCACCCGGTCCGGCTGCTTGGCTGCCTTGCCGACGCTGGGCAGGTCGATCACGCTGGGCGTGATCAGCGGCGCGGTGACCATGAAAATGATCAAAAGGACCAGCATCACGTCGATGAACGGGACCATGTTGATTTCGCTGATGGTGCGCCGTCCCCGGCCGCGGCTGACTGTGGATGCCATGGTGTGTCCCGCGCGCCTATCGGCCCGATGCCGACTGCGCCCCGGCGCTGCGCTGCAGGATATTAGAAAACTCTTCGATGAAGGTCTCCAGCCGGATCGCAATGCGGTCAATGTCGCGCGCAAAACGATTAAAAGCGACCACCGCCGGTATGGCCGCGAAAAGGCCGATCGCCGTTGCCACCAGCGCCTCGGCGATGCCTGGCGCAACCGTCGCCAGCGTCACCTGCTGCATGTTCGCCAGCCCGGTGAAGGCGTGCATGATGCCCCATACGGTTCCGAACAGCCCGAGGTAGGGCGATACCGAACCTACCGAAGCGAGGAACGACAGGTTGGATTCGATCTCGTCCATTTCGCGTTGGGAGCTCGCGCGCATGGCCCGCCGGGCACCGTCCATCAGCGTCGCGGCGTCGGCGATGCGGCGCTCGCGCAGCTTTTGGTACTCGCGCATGCCGCTGGCAAATATGCGCTCCATCGCGCCGCAGTTGCGGGCGTTTCCAGCCGCTGCCGCGTACAGGTCATTGAGGCTGGTTCCGGACCAGAATTCGCGTTCAAAACGCTCGTTGAGTCCCTTCATGCGGCGCAGCGCGAATACCTTGCGGAAGATGGCCGACCAGCTCGCCACCGACACCACTACTAACATCAGCATCACCAGCTGTACCACGGCGCTCGCGTGCAGCACCAGCGTCAGGATCGAAAGGTCTTGGTTCATCGGCAGGCTTTCGGTTGGATGGGGAGAATTCTCGCAGGCGCTCGCGCCGGGGGGCTGGCGACGAGCGCGAACCGCGACATCATGCCAGCAGCGCACCCAGTCGCGCGACCGCGCTGTGCAGCTGGTCCATGGAACTCGCGCTCGATAAGCGGATGAATTGGGCGCCCTGCGCGCTGCCGAAGTCGCGGCCCGGCGTCACCGCCACATGGGCGCGCTGCAGCAGCGCGAAGGCCAGCTCCCAGCTGCCCGCGAGGCCCAGCCGCTCGCAAGCCAGGCTGCAGTCGGCCCAGGCGTAGAAAGCGCCGTCGGGCATCACCGGCACGCGCAGGCCAAGCGCATTCAGTGCCGGAACCAGGTAGTCGCGTCGTGCCTTGAAGGCGCCGCGTCGGCGCTCGTACTCGGCCAGGCTGTCGGGCTCGAAGCAGGCCAGCGCGGCGTGCTGCGCGACCGTGCTCGGGCAAATGAAAAGATGCTGCGCCAGCCGCTCCACCACCGGCACCAGCTCCGTCGGAATGACCAGCCAACCCAGTCGCCATCCGGTCATGCTGAAGTACTTGCTAAAGCTGTTGATGCTGATGACCGCGTCGTCGATCGCCAGCGCGCTTTGGCCGTATGCCTCCTCGTAACCCAGCCCGAGGTAAATTTCGTCGACCAGGGTGACGCCGCCGCGCGTCTGGACAAAGTCGTGTATGCGGCGCAGTTCCTCGCGCGCGATCGAGGTTCCGGTAGGGTTCGACGGCGACGCGAGCAGAACGCCGCGCGTCTTGGCGCCTGGCGCGCACCACGCCTGCTGCACCTTGTCGGCACTGAGTTGAAAGCGCTCGGCCGCGGTGGTCGGTATCAGCACCGCGCGGCCGTCGGCGGCGCTGACAAACTGCCGGTTGCAGGGGTAGCTGGGATCCGGCATCAGCATCTCGTCGCCGGCGTCGATCAGCGCCAGGCAGGCCAGATGCAGTGCCGCCGAGGCGCCCGCGGTGACGACGATGCGCTGGGCATCGATTGCCAGGCCAAAGCGCTGGCGATACCAGTCGCTGATGCGCTCGCGCAGCGCGGGCATGCCGGTCGCCTGCGTGTACTGGGTGGCGCCGTCCCGGATGGCGCGCTGCGCCGCTTCGCGTACCCGTTCGGGCGCGCTGAAGTCGGGTTCGCCAATGTTCAGGTACACCATCGGCTTGTCGCTGTCCGTCAGGCTGCGACCCAGGGCCAAGGCGGCCTTGGCCACCTCCATCACATAGAAAGGTTCGGCGCGCTGGGCGCGCTCAGACATCCGCATGGCTGCGCGGCTCAGGCGCTTTGCGCGCGCGCGCGGTTGCGGTCGCTCGCCACTTCACCGGCGCGCAGCGCTGGCGCGATGGCGTTTAGGACGCCGTTGACATACTTGTGGCCGTCGGTGCCGCCGAACTCCTTGGCCAATTCGATGCATTCGTTGAGCACCACGCGCCATGGAACATCCGGGCAATGCTGCAGTTCGAAGACGCCGATCCACATGGTCGCGTGCTCAACGGGCGAAATCTCGGCAAGCGTGCGGTCGAGCAGGGGAACGACCAGCGCGTCGAGCGCTTCGGCGTCGGCGACACAGCCGCCGAGCAGCGCCGTGAAGTGGGCATCGTCGCACTTGCCGAATCCGGCCAGGTCGCGGGTGAATGCGTCGATGTCGGGCAGCGGGTTGCGTCCAACCAGATGCTGGTAGAGCGCCTGCAGCGCAAACTCGCGCGAGCGGCTGCGGGCCGACTTGCTCGCGGCCTTGCGTGCCCCGGTACTCGTGAGTCCGGTACGCGACTGGCGCGGCGGTCGCGCGAGTGCCGGCTTGGCGGCGCTGGTGCTCATCCGATGTCGTCCAACAGGTTCGCCATCTCGACCGCCACGCGCGCTGCGTCGCGGCCGTTGTCGCTCTGGCGCGCGATTGCCTGTTCCATGTTCTCGGTGGTTAGGATCGCGTTGGCAATCGGCAGTTGGTAGTCCAGCGCGACCCGGCTGACGCCAGCCCCGGACTCGTTGGCGACCAGTTCGAAGTGGTAGGTTTCGCCGCGCACAATACATCCTAGCGCGACCAGCGCATCGAATTTTCCGCTTTCGGCCATCGCCTGCAGCGCCACCGGGACTTCAAGCGCGCCGGGCACCTGCACCAGCGTGATCCGGTCCTCGCGAACGCCCAGCACCCGCAATTCGGCCGTGCAGGCCTGCGCCAGCGCATCGGTGACAGCATGGTTGAAGCGCGCCTGCACCAGCCCGATCGCCAGCTTGTCGCCGTTGAGTCGCTGGTCGCCGGCGGCCAGTCTTCCCTTGTCCGAACCAAACATGGTCTTCCCTTATGACTGGTTGAGGTAGCCGGTGATCTCGAGGCCGTAGCCGGCCATGCTGGGCATGCGCCGCGGGTTTCCCATCAGCTGCATCCGCGTGACGCCGCATTCGCGCAGTATCTGGGCGCCGACGCCGTAGGTGCGCAAGTCGATGCGATCGCGTTCCGGTCCATGGCTGGCTAGCGCCGTACCCTCGAACTGCTCCAAAAGCTGCTGCGCACCCTCGCCGCAGTTGAGCAGCACGGCGACGCCCTTGCCGTCGGCCGCGATGCGCTTTAGGCAGGCGTCGAGCGCCCAGGAATGCATGCTGCGGCCGACCTCCAGCGCGTCGAGCACCGACAGCGGCTCATGGACCCGTGCGAGCACCTCCTCGTGCGGTTCCCAATCGCCACGCACCAGCGCGAGATGGATGCCCTGACCTGGCTGGTCGCGAAACGCGTGCGCGGTGAAATCGCCAAAGGCGGTTTTCAGCACACGGGTGCCGACTCGGCAGACCAGCGACTCGACCCGGCTGCGGTGCTCGATCAGGCTGGCGATGGTGCCGATTTTCAGGCCATGTTCAGCGGCGAACAGCTGCAGGTCGGGCAGCCGCGCCATCGTGCCATCGTCCTTCATGATCTCGCAGATTACCGCCGCTGGCGTGCAGCCCGCCATCTGGGCCAGGTCGCAGCCGGCTTCGGTATGGCCGGCGCGCATCAGCACGCCGCCGTTGACCGCTTGCAAGGGAAATATATGGCCGGGCTGCACCAGGTCCTGCGGCTTGGCGCCCTTGGCGACCGCCGCCTTCACCGTCAACGCCCGGTCGGCGGCAGAAATGCCGGTCGTCACCCCTTGCGCCGCCTCGATCGACACGGTAAAAGCGGTCGCAAACTTGGTGCTGTTGCGCACCGCCATCGGAGGCAGTTGCAGCCTTTCGCAGGTGTCGCGGGTCAGTGTCAGGCAGATCAGGCCGCGGCCAAAGCGGGCCATGAAATTGATGGCAGCGGCACTCACATGGTCCGCTGCCAGCACCAGATCGCCCTCGTTCTCGCGATCCTCTTCATCGACCAGGACCACCATGCGCCCGGCGCGCAGTTCAGCGACGATTTCCTCCACCGGCGAGACTGGCGCGCGCGCCACAACAGAAGATGTCATTGAATTCCCTTTTCTGCTTGATTCGCCGTCGGCAACGGACCGAGCATGCGCTCGACATAGCGCGCGATCAGGTCGATTTCTAGATTCACCCGCGCGCCAATCGACAAGGTGGCCAGCGCGGTGTGGTGGACCGTGTGTGGAATCAGGTTGATGCTGATTTCGCAGCCAGTCGCCAGGTCGCTGACGCGGTTGACCGTCAGACTCACGCCGTTGACGGTGATCGATCCCTTAAAAGCCAGGTAGCGCGCCAGCGCCCTGGGTATCAGCAGCCGCAGTTCCCAGCTCTCGCCGACTGGCGCGAAATGGACGACCGCTGCGACACCGTCTACATGGCCCGATACCAAGTGACCGCCAAGGCGGTCGTTCGCGCGAAGCGCTTTTTCCAGGTTGACGCTTCCGGTCTGGTCGAGTCCTGCCGTCATCGCCAGCGATTGGGCCGATACATCGAAGCCCAGCGTCGCCGTCGCTGCGTCGATCCTGGTCACGGTCATGCAGGCGCCGTTGATCGCGATGCTGTCGCCGATGCCGATATCGTCGGTATAGCCTTCCGGGCATTGCACGCTGAGCTGCCTGCCGTGCGATGAAGAGCTTCCCAAGGCGGTCACGGCGACGATGCGCCCGACGCCGGTGATGATTCCGGTGAACATAGGGCCATTTTCGCAGGGATTGCGGCCCTTCCCGACGGTGGCCCCAAACTAAAAGTGCTCGCGCCCCGCAATCCGCGCCAGTACCCGCAGGTCGACACCGACTCGCTCGCTGGAAATGAACTCCAGTTCGACCGCCTGATCAAGCGCCGACAGCGGTCCAAGGTCGAGCATGCCGCGCCCCCGGCCAAGCAGCTTGGGTGCCAGGTAGACCAGCACTTCATCGACGAGCGATTCGCGCATTAGCGAGCCGTTGAGTTTGTGTCCGGCCTCCACATGCAGCTCATTGACTTCGCGCCGCGCAAGATCGGCCAGCATCGCGCGCAGGTCGACTTTGGCCTGGTTGTGCGGCGCCGTTCCTGGCATAAAGACCAGGCGCGCACCGCGCGCCGCCAGCTCCGCCTCGCGCTGGGGATTACGAAGCGCGGCGTAGATTGTCACGCTGCGCCCGTCGATGAACAGCGCCGCGTCCGCGGGCGTCTGTAGTCGGCTGTCGACGACCACCAATTGCGGCTGGCGGGTTGCGCCGTCGAGCCGGACATTGAGTCGAGGGTTGTCCTCCAGAACGGTTCCGATGCCGGTCAACACCGCGCAGGCCCGCGCACGCCAGGCGTGCCCGTCGGCGCGCGCGGCCTGCCCGGTGATCCACTGGCTCTCACCGTTGTCGAGCGCGGTGGTTCCGTCGAGCGAGGCCGCGGCCTTCATCCGCACCCAGGGCCTTGCGCGCATCATGCGGCTGAAGAAACCGAGATTGAGCGCGCGCGATTCGTGCGCCCCGGCGCCAACCTCGACCTTGACGCCGGCCGCACGCAGCCGGGCGAAGCCTTGTCCGCCGACCAAGGGGTTGGGGTCTTGTATCGACGCGACGACGCGCTTCACGCCTGCGCTGATCAGGGCCTCGCAGCACGGCCCGGTGCGTCCGGTATGCGAGCAGGGTTCTAGCGTGACATAGGCGGTTGCGCCGGCCAGCGCGTTACCGCGCGCCTGCGCGTCGCGCAAGGCCATGATCTCGGCATGCGCGGAGCCCACGCGCTGGGTATGGCCGGTACCCAGGACGCGCCCGTCCTCGCTGGCGATGACGCAGCCCACGCGCGGGTTGGGCTCGGCCAAGCCGATGGCCTGTGCTGCGGCTGCCAGCGCCTGGCGCATCAGTGCGGCATCGGGGTCGCCGTCGGTATTGTTGAAGCGGTCCATGCGACCGGCAATGGTAACCGGCTACCGTTCGACCGCCCGTTCCTGCCGCTGGTCCGGTTTGGCCTTGTAATCGAGGACGCTCGCGGTAGTCTGGCAGTGATGCAAGCCAGTGACATCGTTCCAAGAAACGCCGCGCCGGTGTTGCTGCGCGCTAGCGCCCTGTCGCCGACGGCTGGCCTGGACCGCTGCCGAGGAAGCGTGCGTAGCCAGCGCGGCTTCTCGATGGTCGAGGTGCTGGTCACGCTGCTGATCGTCGCGCTGGCGTTGCTCGGAACTGCGGGACTGCAGTCCTATGCGATGCGACTGAATCATGGCGCACAGTTTCGCAGCCAGGCTGTATTTCTGGCCGCCGACCTGGCCGATC
>CAISIP010000180.1 GCA_903885415.1 uncultured beta proteobacterium | reverse complement strand
GGTCACCGGAAGCGTTACCGGCAGACTGATCACCAGCACCCAGCAGATCGCGCGCTCGGCGCCGAGTTGCCCTGCCAGCTGCGCACCGCTGACGTAGCCGCAGGACGCGCACAGCACCGCGAGCAGCAGCAGTAGGTCGGCCAGTTCGGCCCCGCCGCCCGCCGCCCCTGAATGCAGCCAAACGAAGGCGCCGACCACCGCGCTGCCGGTGACGGCGCAGAGCCAGAAGCCCACGCTCGGCCGCTGCCGCAGCCACAGCGAGGCGGCCACAGCGGTAGCCAGTGGCAGAATGCCCATGATCACCGAAGCGTGGACCGACGCGACATGGCGCAGCCCTGTGGCCATCAACAGCGGAAAGCCGACCACGATGCCGGCGGCAGTAAACAGCAGCACGCCCCACTGGCGTCGCTGCGGAACCGGTCCGCGGGTGAGCAGCAGATAGGCGGCCGACAGTAAGCCGGCGACCGCAGCGCGTCCAAAGGTCACGAAGGCCGGCGACAATTGCGGGGCTTCGAAACTTCCGGTGGCCAGCTTGGTCATGGGCAGCGTCGCCGAAAACAGAATGACGCCTACTAAGCCCAGCCACAGGCCGCGAATTTCGTTGCTCCTCATGCGCCGAGCGATACGGTAGGCAGTCGCAGTTTTGACAATCGTGGGTGCTCGGATGGGTGGTTGCCGATGCAGAAAAGCGCGCTTTCGACGGCCTGGGCAGCGCACGTTGGGCAGAATGGTATCAGCAGGGCCGTCCTGTGCCAGAACGACGGTCGCGGACAGTCACCCTCGCGTAGCGCCGCAGGGGCGGTCTTGATGGCCGGCAGTTTCCAGCCGCTGGCGGGTTGGTTGGCCCGTCGCGCAGTCGCTCCTATTGCCCGCCCAGAAAGCTCGCGTTGGCGGGGTGTGGGTAATTGTTGTGAAAGCCGCCCGCGTCGTGCGGCGCCGGTTGTGCAAGCGCACCGCCGGCGACAGCAACGAGGGCGATGAAGACGCGAAGTCAAGGAGGGCACATACCCCCCTTTAGCGACATGCTCCGGATCGCTGGCGCTTCGGCTTGTCATGCGCGCCGCTGTGATCCAATCGATGCTGTTGTCTGCCGGCCACCTCAGCGCGCCAAGCTCCCTCCAAGCCATGAATCAAGACCCTGCCAGCCTCGCGGTACCCGCCATCACGCCCGAGGAATTCGACGAACTGGACCTGATCCTGGACGACTTGCGAAGTCGCCATGACGAAACCCCGCAGTGGGAGTTTTGCGAGGGCTTTATGGCCGCGCTGATTTGTTGCCGTCGCTTGATCCCGCCCAGCGAATACCTGTCGGTGTTGCTTGACATAGGTCCGCCCGGGCAGCATTGCGAGGGTTCGTTTGAGAACGCCGCGCAAGCCGAGTCGGTCTTTGGGTTTTGGATGCGCCGCTGGAACGAGGTGGCGCAGGCGCTTGACGCCGAGGTCGACAGCTTGGACGACGCGCGCGCCTACTACCCGGAGGTGATGGATGTGCGCGGCGCCGTTGGCGCGCTGCCGTCGTCCGAGCGCGACGACATCCAAACCGAGGGGCTGCCATCGTTTGGCCAGGTCTGGGCCTTGGGCTTTATGTTCGCGGTTGAAAACTGGCCGCAGGATTGGAGCCCGCCGCGCGACAAGGAGGCGATCAAGTGGCTGGAGCAAGGGCTGCAGGCGATGGTGGCGTTGACCGAAGATGACAACGACCCGCCGACGATTGCGATGTTGGACGACGATGGGCCGCCCAGCGTCAGCGAAAAGCGCTTCGAGGCCTTTGCCGACGCGATATGGGCGGTTTACGACCTGCGCGAGATGTGGCGCAACATAGGCCCACGCGTAGAGACGGTTTACCGGGAAGCGACGCCGGGGCGCAATGACCCCTGCTATTGCGGCAGCGGCAAGAAATACAAGAAGTGCCACGGGGCGAATTGACCCGCGCCGCCACGCCCAACCATGCCCTCAAGCCTGCAGAAACCTTAGCGCGCAAGACGCATTAGCAGCGTTTTAGTGCAGCAGGATTCCGCCAGCAGCGACGCTCTTGCCGGCGCGGGCTGGCGGTTCGCAAAGGCCGCACACGAAGTGGCGCGCGTTTTCATAGGGGTCGGTGATGAACTGACCCCCGCAGCGCGAACAGCGCGTCATCGCCAGCATGTGGGCGTCGATGAACTTGACCAGCCTCCAAGCCCGGGTGATCGACAACAACGGTTCGACGCCGCAGGCGGCGATCTGCTCGCTGTAGAGCTTGAAGGCCTTCATCACAGCGTCTATGTCGTCGAGTGCGCTGGCTTTGCCAAGGTACTCGTAGGTATTCAGAAACAACGATGCGTGGATGTTGGGCTGCCAGGTCAGGAACCAGTCGGTCGAAAATGGCAGCTGCCCCTTGGACGGCGAGCGACCGGCGACTTCCTTGTACAGACGCAGTAAGCGCTCGTAGGAGAGTTTGGTTTCGCTTTCGAGCACCTGCAGGCGCGCGCCGAGTTCGATTAGGGAGACAGCGCGTTCAACTTGGCGGGAGTCGTTGAGAACACTTTTTGCAGACATGATGGTCCTCCGGGAAGGGGATGCGTCGGGTGCGGGCAAGCGGCTTCGGGCCCTAGATGGCTTCTGCGAAGCGGCCAGCCATGAGAATGCTTGCGTGCAGTCGGCTGGTGGCGTCGTTGTCGATCTTGCGCGACTTGTGGTTTGTCAGAAGGTTCCACACAGTGTCATCGTCGGTCCTGAAACGGCACAACAGCATGTTGCTAGAGGCGATCTTCAGGATCTGCGCTGGCGACAGTTCGGCCAGGAGATTGGCCGACTCTTCAGAGATGCCGAGACGGAACAGCGCTTGCGCGCGGTCGCTTCGGATCAGCGTCTGCGCCAGCATCAGGTAGGTGAGATTGGCTTCACGAATTTCCGCAAGAATTTGATCGCTGGTCATGGGGTTCCCGTAGTTGTTGGCAGCCATAAACTGGTGTTGCCGATGGATGCATTCTGGGCGATCGGGGAAAAAGGCGAATCAGCAAATGGCTGTCAGGAGCGTCAGGATTTTTCGGTCGCGCTGTAAGAAAAAGACCTACGAGGTGTCGCCAACTCGCCCTGTGCAGGCCTAGCCAAGGCGCGCTCAGCGCACACCGCTCGTCCGGGCCCATTGCGTGCGACCGCGCAAGGGGTTCAGATCAGGTTGTTCCGGATCGCGTAGGTGGTCAATTCGGCGGTGTTCGTGAGCTTTAGCTTTTCGAGCGCCCGCGCCCGGTAGACGCTGACGGTCTTTGGACTGAGCATCATTTCGGCCGCAATATCGGACAGGCGTCTGCCCTTGGCAATCATCAGCAGTGTTTGCAACTCGCGCTCCGAGAGCGTCGAGTGCAATCCCGCGCCCGCTGGGCTATGCAGGTTGTCGGCCAGCATCTGAGCGACTGCAGGGCTGAGATATTTCTTGCCTTGCGCCACGGTGCGCACGGCCAAAATCAGCTCGCCGGGGTCACTGGCCTTGTTGACATAGCCCTGGGCGCCGGCACGCAGGCAACGGATCGCGTATTGGTCTTCGGGGTACATCGACACCACCAGAACCGGCACCGAGGGCCCGCAATCCTTAATGCTTGCAAGCACCTCCAAGCCGCCGCGCCCAGGCAGGCTCAAGTCCAGCACCAGAACCTCGCACGGCGTTTGGCGCAAAGCCTCACGGACTTCGCTGTAGCTCGCGGTCTCTGCGACGACCTGAATGTCCTGCGCTTCGGCCAGCGTGTCGCCAATGCCCCGGCGCACCACGGCATGGTCGTCGCACAGGATCACCCGAATCATGCGGTGTCCT
>CAISIP010000179.1 GCA_903885415.1 uncultured beta proteobacterium | reverse complement strand
GGAAGTTCCGCGTGCGCGCATATCGCTCGATGTCGCGCTCGGCGACATAGGCGAGCGGCCGGATGACGATATGCCTGCCATCCTCCGATTTCAGCTTAGGGGGCATGGCCTTCAGCTTTCCTCCGAAGAACATATTGAGGAACAGCGTCTCGACAATGTCATCCCGGTGGTGGCCGAGTGCGATCTTCGTGAATCCGTTTTCCTGCGCGAACCGGTAGAGAGCGCCCCGCCGCAAGCGCGAACACAGGCCGCACATCGTCCGTCCTTCCGGGATCACCCGCTTGACGACGCTGTAGGTATCCTGCTCGATGACGTGGAAAGGCACTCCCAGCGCCCTGAGGTACTCGGGCAGCACCTGCTCGGGAAAGCCCGGCTGCTTCTGGTCGAGGTTCACTGCGAGCAGCTCGAAATCGATCGGCGCGCTGCGCTTGAGCGATAGCAGGATATCGAGCAGTGTGTAGGAGTCCTTGCCACCCGAGACGCAGACCATCACGCGGTCGCCGGACGCGATCATGCCGAAGTCCGCGATCGCCTTGCCGACCTGGCCGCGCAGACGGGATTGCAGCCTTCGCGCATTGTTGGACGGCGACTGGGCAAGCACATCGGCCACGGCGACTGTTGTTTCCATTTGCACCTTCAATCGAGATACTTGGTTTCGACGTAACGCAGCCAGGCCGAGGCCGACAACGGCTTGCCTGTCGCGTTCTTCACGAGTTCCGGCGTGCTGACACTCGCGGCCAGCCCGTGGACGTTTTCCTTGAGCCAGCCGAACAGGCCCTCGAACTGGCCCGCAGCGAGTTCGTCGTCCAGGTGCGGCCGCTCGTTGCGCAGGCTTTCGTGCAGTTGTCCGGCCATGACTGCGCCGAGCGCGTATGACGGAAAGTAGCCGAAGGAGCCGACTGCCCAGTGCACGTCCTGCAGGCACCCTTCCGCATCGTTCGCAGGGCGCAGCCCGAGCCGCTGCTCCATGCCGGCGTTCCAGGCCTCTGGCAGGTCCTTCACCTTGAGATCGTCGGCGAGGATCGCCTTTTCCAGTTCGAACCTGAGCATGATATGCAGTGGATACGTGAGCTCGTCCGCATCGATGCGGATGAAGCCACGCTGCACGCGATTGAGGTGGCGATAGAGGTTGTCGACCTCCCACTCCGGGCCAGCGACACCGAAGATCCTTTCCATCACGGGTTTCAGGTACCGCATGAACGGACGACTGCGGCCGATCACCATCTCGAGCAGCAGCGACTGGCTTTCTTGCATCGCCATACCGCGGTCGTGGCCGACTGGCTGACTCAACCACGCCTCTGGAAGGCCGAAGTCGTACATCGCGTGGCCCGTCTCATGGAGGATGCCCATCAGGCCCGGGAAAGGATCGTTGACATCGAAGCGTGTGGTGACCCGGATATCACCCGGGACTCCACCGGTGACCGGATGTTCGCTTTCGTCGAGACGGCCACGATCAAACGGAAACCCCAGCGCCTTCATGACTTCGAGCGCCAGCTGCCGCTGTTGCGTCGCCGTGAAGCGACCGGTGACCGGCAGCGTCGGGATCGTGGACTGGGCCACGATGGCCTTCTGGATCAACCCTGGAAGCCGCCGGCCAAGCACAACGAAGATCTGGTCGATCTCCGCGCAGGTGAGTCCCGGACTGAATTCATCGATCAGCGCATCGTAGGGCGCGAGGCCCAATGCCTGCCCGAGCAGGTTTGCCTTGTCGCGCGTGAGGGAGACAACCTCCTCGAGGTGTGGTGCGAAGGCATTGAAATCGCTCTGTTTTCGCGCCACACATTACAATTGGTGGAACTCCAATTGACGTAACAGCATCAGCACCAGCGCCAGCATCAGCGCCAGCATCAGCGCCAGCATCAGCGCCAGTAAGTGGCGGTGAAATCGATTTCAGTAACTTGGTCATTACAAGAAAAGCCTAGCGATAAAATTGAATCCAAATAAAGTTAATAATATACAAGCATATATTATTACAATGTCGAACCGTATCATGCGCATCTACAAGTCTCGAAAGACGATATTGGATATCCTTGAGAAGCACCAGGGGTATGACACGACGGATTACTCTGAATTTAGCATTAACGAGATTGACACCATGTGCAATAACAACCAACTGGATATGTTGGTGACAAACGAGAGCGCGAACACAAAGACGTACATCAAGTACTACTTGGATTCGAAGCAGATTCGCCCCCAGAATTTAGACGACATCATCGAGGACCTGTTTCTCGTGGAGAGTACGCTGACCGTCAAGGACACGCTGGTTATTATAACGGAGGACGAGCCGAATGACACGATTGTTGCCAGGATGAAGTATCTATATAACAAGGATGGTATTTTTGTGGTCGTTCATAACATCAATCGCCTCCAGTTCAATATCTTGAATCACTCGCTGGTTCCACCGATGCAAATTTTGACCCCAGACGAACTTGAGGGGGTCGTACGCAAGTACAATATGAAGAATCTCACGCAGTTCCCTGAAATCGGGCGGTTCGACCCTCAGGCGCTGGCGATGTCGATGAGACCTGGACAGGTCGGGAAGTTCGAGCGCGATAGTATCACGGCGCTGAAAAGCGACTATTACCGCACATGTGTATAGAAATTATATGGACAGAATGTATAGGGAATGACACAATATAGGAATAAAAATGATTTTTTTTATTATACTAATACGCCGACCGATGTTTGCAAAACAGAGG
>CAISIP010000178.1 GCA_903885415.1 uncultured beta proteobacterium | reverse complement strand
CCTTTTGCGCAGCGTCCTTGTAAAACACGACCGACCGGTACTGCGTGCCGTGGTCGGGTCCCTGTCGGTTCAGCGTGGTCGGGTCGTGGGCGACCGAGAAGTAAATCTGCAGCAACTTACCGTAGCTGATCTTCTTCGGGTCAAAGGTGACCAGCACCGACTCGGCATGGCCGGTGCTGCCGCTGCTGGTCTGCTCGTAGGTCGCGGTGCTCTTCTGGCCACCCGCGTAGCCAGAAACGGCATTCAGCACGCCGTCGGTGTGTTGGAAGACCGCCTGCACGCCCCAGAAGCACCCGCCGGCAAATACGGCGCTTTCGGGAGCGTCCGTTACAGCCGCGATGTCCTTCGCGGGCGGCGGCAGCTTGACAGCCTTGTCGTCAGCGGCACTGGTTCCGAGGAAAAGCCACGCAGCCACGGCGAGCGCTCCGGCGGCCAAGATGAGCTCGAAGACGAGTTTGTTCATGTCGAGTCCTTTGGGGCCAGCAGCAGCGGGCGACTGGTCAGCGCCTCGCGCCGGGCACGCGGGTTGGCTGCGCGTCGTACATGCTTGCGTCCCCCCATGGTTTGCACCGCCACAAACGCTCCACTGGCCTGCGCAACGGCCGTTTCTTGGCGCTTCGATGATTCACCCATAGGGTGAGTGTCGCAAATCACCGTGTGGGGGTGGCGTCGCGCCCGTACCAGATGCCTGCCTGGACCTCAGCCATTACGAAGCAGCGCTTGCCTTGAACCGGTCGGCCTGAGCCGGGCGCCTGCGCGCGTCACCGATTTATCGCGCCAAAGCCCGCCGGTTGTCACTGCCGTCGCGCAGTTGGCGTATTTCGTCGGACTTGATGGCATTCATTCCCAGTTGCTGGCTGGCCGGGCTTGAGAACCGGGCCGACTCGGTGAGAAACTTCAGGCGTCCCGAGGCGCTGAGCAGCGCGCCCGCTTGTTCGGGCCCAAGGCGTTCCCATTCGGTGGCTAACTGGCGGGTCAACGCGGGTCCGATCACCGGCATCGTGCTGGCCATGATGTCGGCCTCCTGCACCAGGACGACGAGGCAGTCCGGATCGCGGGTCGAAAATGTCCGGTCTTCTACCCGGTCGTGGCAAGCGCCGACCACAGCCGGGTCGGTCGCCAGAATCAACTGTGCCATCAGCGCCTGGTCGGCTTCGGCAACGCCATTTCGCTGCAGCCAGGGTCGCAGGCAGTCTACCGATCGCGATTCGAGTTCTGCCGGCCGGGTGTTGACGCTGCCATCGTGCAAAAAATCGTGTCCTAGCATCGCCAGCATGGCTACCGATTCCTGCAGCGAGGGTTTTTTCGCTGCGCTGCGGTCTACCGCACGCTGGGCGAGCAGCAGCCCGGTCAGTGCCACCAGCGTGTCGGCCATATGCAGCCGGTTGTGGTAGGCCGGTTCCTCGCCTACAGCCGCCCGCGTGCGGCCGTCCTGCTCGATGCATTGTGCGACTTCGTCCATACAACGATGCATCACGCGCTGGCGTGCTCCGAGCCGAATGCCACTGTGGCAACCGAGTTGGCGCAGACATTGTTGCAGCACCAGCGGCAACCCAGGCCAGCCATTGGGCCAGCGCTCGCGCAAATTGCCGAAGCTTTTCTCAAGCGCCTGCGCGTTCATGCGCGTTGGCGCAGCACATTGTGCATGTGCAACTGCAGCTGCAGCGCCTCGAACAGCGAGTTCACGATCGGCGGCTGGCTGGCCAGCAACTGGCGCAGGCCCGTCCCGGTGATCTCGATACAACGCACCTCGCCTTGCGCCACCGCCGTGGCGCCCCGGACGCCATGGGCCAACACCGCCTGTTCGCCGAAAGATTCGCCCTGAACCAGGGTGGCAAACGGCTGTCCGGTCTTGCCGTCTAGGAGCTGCACGCTTCCCTCTTCGATCACATACAGCTTGTCGGCGGGGTCGCCGGCAGAAAACAGGCGCTCGCCCGCCTTGAACTGCACTTTCACAAAGCCGCTCATTGCAGACTCTCCGGAATTTGGGACAGGCCCAGGGTGCGTACGATTGCGGAGCGGCAGATGCCACGCAGTCCGGCATTGATGCGCAGGAGTTCCCGCCGGGCCTTGTCTACCGGAATCAATCGGGCGGTTACGGTGGTGTTAGCGATGACGGTGAAGTGGTAGGGCAGGTCGGCCAGCCCCTCGGCCAGTCCGATGACGCTTCCCGGGCCCAGGACATAACTGTTCTTGCCGTCGCTGGCGTGCATTTCGCCCGACACGACGATGTAGGCGTCTAGCGCCCGGTCGCCACTGTGGGCGATGCTGTCGCCGGCCTTGAAGGCGCGTGACTCCAGCGTGTTGTTGCGCCAGATGCAGAACAGCAAACGCTCTGCGGCGCTCAGCGCATTCTGGTCGTATAACTGAAGCGCCTGCTGTGAAAGCGGGTTCGCTATTCCTAGTGCCTTGACTTTCGCCAGATCGATCGAAAAATCAGGCCCGTTTCGGGTGTTGCTGTCCATGGATTCCATTGCCGTTGCTTGGCCTTGCTCGGGCCATATTGCTCGTCACCCCCCATGTTCAGTATAAAGCCCGGGTCGGTCCGGGCCGACAGGTAGGTGCGGACGGACTTACAACACGCGGCGGGACACGGCCCATTGTGGGCGACATCCGATTCCGATGCGCTCTTAAGTATTGCTTCAGATGGCGTGGTCAACATCCATGCATGACTTCAAAAAACTCCATATTTTCTGTTCGCCACATTTTGGCTGGACTGGTCTCTTTGTGCCTGATCAGTCCTGGCTTTGCGGGGGATACCAACCCCGATGCGCTCTTAACGCAGTACCAACAAGCTGCTGGACAAAAAGCTGATCGCTTGCGCGGGCAAAAGTTTTTCAATGCCACAGCAGCCAACGATTTGAGTTGTGCCTCTTGCCATGGTGCCGCGCCGGCTCAGCCGGGCAAACACACCAGCACCGGCAAAACCATTGCACCCTTGGCGCCTTTGGTCAATCCCGACCGGTTTTCAGATTCAGCCAAAGTTGAAAAGTGGTTCCGTAGAAATTGCAAAGACGTGCTGAGCAGGGAGTGCACGCCCCTTGAAAAGGCAGATGTTGTAGCTTACGCGAAGGACATGAAATGAGATTTCAGCGTTGGATGATTCGCAGTTTGATGGCTGCAGTTTTGAGCTCAGGCTTTCTGACCTCAGCCATGGCCGACAGGCCGCTCATGCCGGCCAATGTGCTGCCCGCCTATCAAAACGAATGTGCATCTTGTCACATGGCCTACCCACCGGCCATGCTGTCGAAGCCCTCTTGGCAGCGCATCATGGGCAGCCTTGACAAGCACTATGGCACCGACGCCTCTGTGGACGGCGCCATCGAGCGTCAAATTGGGGTGTGGTTGCAGTCGCTAGGTGGTACCTACAAGCGCGTCGAGGCTTCCTCACCAGCAGACAGACTGAGCACCACCCAATGGTTTGAAAAAAAACATCGCACGATTGAAATAAACGTTTGGGTGCGCAAATCGATTAACGGCAAAGCGCAATGTCAAGCGTGCCATCAAGGCGCGGACATTGGCGACTTTGAAGACGAGCGGGTTCGCATCCCGCTTTGATGATCGATACAAAGATCAAGGCAACGGCGAAGCAACACACCATGACACACAGCACTATCCATCCACTGGCAACTTCTCCCGACGTTGTAGCGCCCAGTCGCCGCATTGTCGAATTGCCCATGCGCTTGTTTCACACCATCATGGCCATTTCCTTTTTGGGGGCGTATATCACCGCCGAAAGTGAGCGCTTCAGATTGCTGCATATGAGCTTGGGCTACACCTTGTTTGCCTTGGTGATCTTCAGGATCTTTTGGGGCATATTAGGGCCGCGCCAATCAAGGCTTAGCGTTGCATGGCGAAAATTTGAAGTGCTCAAAGAATTTAAATCAGACATTCTGAATTTTCCCGAGTCGCTGATGCACTGGAACGGGCAGACGCTGCGCAAATTGGCCATGCTGGCTTTAACGGCCGCGGCCTTCAGCACGCTGTTGGTGTCCATTTTTATCACGATGACAGGATATGCCAT
>CAISIP010000177.1 GCA_903885415.1 uncultured beta proteobacterium | reverse complement strand
GATGAGCGACAGCAAATACAGCTGGATGCAGACCGGCTCCTATTTCGCCGCGCAGGCGTCGCGCATGCGCCAACAGGAAGCGCGCAGCTTCAAGCTACTGGAAGCGCGCAGCACGGATTCGGTCGTCGCGCAGATCGTCAAGGCCGCGCAGGCGCGCAGGCCGCGTCTGCGCTATGTCGCGCCGTGGATTCAGGGCGCGGCCGTCCGGCTCGCGCGCATATTAGGTGTCTAGCTGCAACAAAGGAATCGCATGCATATCAAGAAACTACTGGTCGGGACGGTGGTGGTCGTGGCGCTGGTCGGCGCCGTCGGGTATAGCCTGCGAGCGCCGCTCAGCGTCGCCATCGCCGGACGGGTGGTCGCCATGCGCATGGCGCAGGACGCGTCCGACACCCTGCCCGACGGCCTGCATGTGGGGCTGTGCGGCGCCGGCTCGCCGCTGCCCGACGACGCGCGAACCGGGCCCTGCACCCTGGTGCTGGCAGGCAAGCGCCTTTTCGTATTCGACGCCGGCTCCAGCGCAAGCCGCAACATCGGCAAGATGGGATTCAACCAGGGCCGCATCGAGGCGGTGTTCCTGACGCATTTCCACTCCGACCATATCGACGGGCTGGGCGAGTTGATGCTGCAGCGTTGGGTTTCGGATTCGAACACGGCGCCCGTGGCGGTGCACGGGCCCCAAGGTGTGGATCGCATCGTGGCGGGCTTCATGCAGGCCTACGCGCAGGATCAGGGCTCGCGCGTGCTGCACCACGGCGAGAAGACGCTGCCGGGCTCGGGCTTTGGCGGCAGCGCCATAGCCTTCACACTCGGCGCCGACGGCCGGGCGGTCCTGCTGAAGGACGCGGACCTGGAGATCGTCGCCTTTGAAGTCGACCATGGGCCGGTCAAGCCGGCGGTGGGCTACCGCATCAGCTACAAGGGACGCAGCGTCGTGATCAGCGGCGACACCAAGAAGTCGGCCGCTGTGCAGCGTGAAGCGCAGGGCATCGACCTGCTGGTGCACGAGGCGATGTCTACGCCGCTGATGGGAATTCTGCGAGACAGCGCCGCGCAGGCGGCGCGTCCCAGGCTGCACCAACTGTTGATCGATATCCAGAACTACCACAGCACGCCGCAGGAGGCGGCGGAAGTCGCGCGCGACGCGAAAGCGCGCTACCTGCTGCTGCACCATATTGCACCGCCGCTGCCGCTGCCCGGGCTGGTCAAGGCCTTTCTGGGCAACGCGCCGGAAATTTACAGCGGTCCGATCCGGGTGGGATCCGACGGCGACTTCGTCAGCCTTCCGGCAGGCTCGCGCGACATCGACACCAGCTGGCGCTTCTAGCATGCAGCCGCGTCACAGCCCGCTTCCCGTGCTCGGCCAGGTATTGCGCACCCCCGAGGCGCGTTTCGCCAACCTGCGCGACTTCGCCTACCAGCCCCACTACACCGAGCTCGGCGGGCTGCGCATCGCGCATATCGACGAGGGCCCGCGCGACGCGCCCGCCGTGCTGCTGATGCACGGCGAGCCGGCCTGGTCCTACCTCTACCGCAAGATGATTCCGGTGCTGGTGGCAGCCGGCCACCGGGTCATCGCGCCCGACCTGGTCGGCTTCGGGCGCTCGGACAAGCCGGCGAGCGCGAAGGACTATTCGTACCTCCACCATGTGCTGTGGATGAACGACTGGCTGAAAGAAAACGACCTCCACCACCTGAGCCTTTTCTGCCAGGACTGGGGCTCGCTGATCGGGCTGCGCATGGTCGCCAGCATGCCGGAGCGTTTTGACCGGATTGTGCTGGCCAACGGCGGACTTCCCACCGGCACCATGCCGATCCCGATCGCTTTTCACCTGTGGCGCGCTTTCGCGCGCTACAGCCCCTGGTTTCCGATCGGGCGCATCGTGCGCATGGGCTGCGCGCTGGGCCTGGACGCGCAGCAGATGGCCGCCTATGACGCACCGTTTCCGTCGCGCCGCTACCGCATCGCTGCACGGCTTTTCCCGGGTTTCGTACCGACCCGGCCCGACGACCCCGAGCGCGCGCGCAACGAGCAGGCATGGGAGGTTCTCAAGAACTGGCACAAGCCCTTCCTGACGCTGTTTAGCAACCGCGACCCGGTCACACGCGGCGGGTTTCGCCTATTCCACAAGCTGGTTCCAGGTGCCAAGGGCCAGCCGCACGCGGCGATCCGCGGGGCCGGACATTTTCTGCAGGAGGACAAGGGCGAAGAAGTGGCCGCTGCCATCGTCGCCTTTATGGCCGCGACGCCCCTACCCTAGACGCGGCGTCTAGGGTATTTACCGAGAGGCCACGAATGGCCGCGGACGCTATCATGGCCGGTGGGCAAAAAAATAGTCGATGCAGTAGCGATGCAGTGGGACCGCTGGTGATGGCAGTGACGCCGCCGATCCTGCGGGTTTGCGGCGTCACCGTGCGCTTTGGCGGCATTGTGGCGCTCGACGCGGTGGACTTTGATGTGCCGGCGGCGAGCGTATTCGGGATGATTGGACCCAACGGCGCCGGCAAGACCACGATGTTCAACTGCATCAGCCGGCTCTACGCCTACCAGAGCGGCGACATCATCTTCGAAGGCGCTTCGATCACCGCAACGCCGACCCACCGCATCGCCGGGCTGGGGCTGGGCCGCACCTTCCAGAACCTGGCGATGTTCAAGACCATGAGCGTGCGCCAGAACGTCATGGTCGGCGGCCACACCCGCTCGCGCGCCGGCTTTCTGGCCAGCGCGCTGCGGCTCGCCGGAGTGGCGGCGGAAGAGCGCCGGCTGCGCGAGCGCGCCGACGATGTGCTGGACTTTCTGGAACTCGGCACCGTCGCAGATCGGCCGGTAGGCGACCTGCCGTTTGCAACCCAAAAGCGGGTCGAACTCGCGCGTGCGCTCGCCTGCGAGCCCCGGCTGCTGATGCTCGACGAACCGGCGGCCGGGCTCAACCACGAGGAGCTCGGCGCACTGGCGCGGCTGATCCGCGACATCCGCGACCGGCTCGGCGTCACCGTGCTGCTGGTCGAGCACCACATGGGGCTGGTGATGGATGTGTCGGACCGTATCGTCGTGCTGAACTTCGGCCGCAAGATTGCCGAAGGCGCGCCGCAGGAAATCCAGCGCAACGCCACCGTAATACAAGCCTACCTGGGAACTCCGGCCCGTGCCCGCGCTGCTTGAAGTCCGGGGCCTCAACGCCGCCTACGGATCGATCCGGGTGCTGCACGGCGTCGACTTTTCGCTCGAGGCGGGCCGGATCACCGCGATCCTGGGCGCCAACGGCGCGGGCAAGACCAGCAGCCTGCGTGCGCTGTGCCAGACCCTCAAAACCAGCGGCAGCATTGTCTTCGACGGCCATCAGCTGGTGGGCCGCGCCACCGAGGACGTGGTGCGCATGGGCGTGGCCCATGTACCGGACGGCCGCGGAACTTTCACCGCGCTGTCGGTCGAAGAAAACCTGCGCCTGGGTGCCTATGTGCGCGCCGACAGGGCGGGGTTGGCGCTCGATATGGAAAAAGCCTTCAGCCGCTTCCCGATCCTCAAGCAGCGCTGCCACCAGCAGGCCGGTACGCTATCGGGCGGCGAGCAGCAAATGCTGGCAATCAGTCGTGCGCTCATGCTGCGGCCCAAGCTGCTGTTGCTCGATGAGCCCTCTTTCGGACTGGCGCCGCTGGTGGTCGCCGAGATTTTTTCCATCATGCGCCGCATCAACCAGGAGGATGGGGTCAGCATGCTGGTGGTCGAGCAAAACGCGAGCCTGGCGCTGGACCTGGCCGACCACGCCTACCTGCTCGAGACCGGCCGGGTCGTGCTCTCGGGAACCAGCGCCGAGATCCAGCAGGACGAGTCGGTGCGTCGCGCTTACCTGGGTTACTGAGCGCCCTATGGAGGCCCTGCTACATCAAATCGTCTCCGGCCTGGCCAACGGCTGCATTTACGGCTCGGTGGCGCTGGCGCTGGTCATGATTTACCAGTCCACGCACCACATCAATTTCGCGCAGGGCGAGATGGCGACCTTCAGCACCTTCATCGCCTGGGCGCTGATACAGGCGGGGTGGCCTTACTGGGCCGCGTTTGCAACGACGGTGGCGATTTCCTTTGCCGGCGGGCTGCTGCTGCAGCGACTGGTGCTGCGGCAGGTTGAAAAAGCACCGGTGCTGACCAACGTGATCGTCTTCATCGGGCTGCTGCTGATCTTCAATGCGCTGTCGGGCTGGATTTTCGAGCACACGCTGAAATCCTTCCCCAGTCCTTTCCCGAAGGACAGCGTGCTGGCGAGCCGCTATGTCTCGGCGCACGAACTCGGCTCGGCAGCCGTGATGCTCGGTGTGCTTGGCGCCCTCTTTGTTTTTTTCCGGCTCACCCCGCTGGGGCTGGCGATGCGTGCCGCGGCGCAGAACCCGGACTCGGCCCGGCTGGTCGGCATCCGGGTTTCCTGGATGCTGGCGCTCGGATGGGGGCTGGCCGCCGCCATCGGCTCGGTGGCCGGAATGATGATCGCACCGGTGGTCTTCCTCGACCCGAACATGATGGCGGGGATTCTGCTCTACGGCTTTGCAGCGGCGCTGCTCGGCGGGATCGACAGCCCGCTGGGCGCGGTCGTCGGCGGCTTTGTCGTCGGCGTGCTGGAGAACCTGCTCGGCGCCTATGTCATCGGCACCGAACTCAAGCTCAGCGTGGCGCTGGTGCTGATCGTCGCGACGCTCACGCTGCGGCCCAACGGGCTGTTCGGCAAAACGGTGGTGAGCAGGGTATGAAGGCGCTCGGCCCAAGAGGGTTGTGGCTCACGGTGGCGCTGCTGGTGCTGGCGCTGCTGGTGCTTCCCTTCCTGGTGAAGAACTACCGGGTGTTCCAGTTCAACCTGGTGCTGGTCTACGCCATCGCGATCCTCGGCCTGAACCTGCTGACCGGCTTCAACGGCCAGATTTCACTCGGGCACGGCGCCTTTTACGCCTTCGGCGCCTACACCGCGGCGGTGCTGATGGACAAGGCAGGCGTACCCTACTGGGCGACGCTGCCAGCGGCCGGTTTGCTGTGTTTCGGCTTTGGTCTGCTGCTCGGCTTTCCCGCGCTGCGCCTGGCGGGCCCTTACCTGGCGCTGGCCACCTATGCGCTGGCGCTGGCCGTTCCGCAACTGCTCAAGTACAAAAGGCTCGAAGAGCTGACCGGCGGCGTCCAGGGCATCGTGCTGGTCAAGCCCGATGCCCCCTTCGCGTTCAGCCTGCTGGGCCAGCCGCTGAGCCAGGACCGCTGGCTGTACTTCTTCACGCTGGCGGTCGCCGCGCTGATGTTCCTGCTGAGCTGGAACCTGCTGCGCGGGCGGGTGGGCCGCGCGCTGGTGGCGATCCGCGACCATCCCATTGCGGCCACCGCCATGGGAATCAACCTGCCGCTGTTCAAGTCGCTGGCATTCGGCGTTTCGGCGGCCATCACCGGCGTCGCCGGCGCGCTGGGCGCTATCACGGTGGCCTTTGTCTCGCCCGACAGCTTTACCGTGAGCTTGTCGATCTTCCTGCTGGTCGGCCTGGTGGTCGGCGGCCTGGCGTCCATTCCCGGCGCGATCTTCGGAGCGGTCTTCATCCAGTTCGTTCCGAATATCGCCGACGATATTTCAAAGTCAGCGCCGTCCGCCATCTACGGCGTGCTCCTCATCGCGCTGATGATCCTGATGCCCAGCGGCGTCATGGGCGTGCTGAACGGGGCGTGGGCGCGGCTGCGCGCGCGCGGTTCGTAGGGTTGGCTGCGGCGTCAAGGCCCGCGGTCGTTCTTTGTTTCAATCTCTAAGGGAAACACCATGCCATTCATAAACTTCAGGCTCGCCACGGTTGCCGTCGCTGCGGCACTGATTGCCGGTTCCGCGCTGGCGCAAAAAAAATACGACCCCGGCGCGACCGACAAGGAAATCAAGCTCGGCAATGCGATTCCCTATTCGGGGCCGGCCTCGGCCTACGGCGCCATCGGCAAGGCGGTGGCGGCCTATTTCGACAAGGTCAACGCCGAGGGCGGCGTCAACGGCCGGATGATCAAGTTCCTCTCGCTTGACGACGGCTACAACCCCGCCCGGACGGTCGAGGTGACGCGCAGGCTGGTCGAGGAAGACGAGGTGCTGCTGATGTTCCAGACCCTGGGAACGCCTTCGAATTCGGCGATCCACAAGTACCTGAACACCAAAAAGGTTCCGCAGCTGTTCGTCGCCACCGGCGCCACCAAGTGGGGCGACCCGCAGAATTTTCCCTACACCATGGGCTGGCAACCGAGTTACCAGTCCGAGGCCAAGATCTATGCGGCGCACTTGCTGGAGACCAAGCCCGGCGGCAAAGTGGCGGTCCTGTACCAGAACGACGACTACGGCAAGGACTACCTCAAGGGCTTTGAGGACGGGCTCGGCGACAAGGCCAAGACCATGATCGTCGCCAGGGCCAGCTACGAGGTGACCGACCCCACCATCGACAGCCAGATGGTGTCGCTCAGGGCCTCGGGCGCCGACGTCTTCTTCAATGTCACGACGCCAAAGTTTGCGGCGCAGGCGATCAAGAAAGCCGCCGATCTGGGCTGGAAACCGGTGCACTACCTCAACAGCGTCTCCAGCTCCGCCGGGTCGGTGCTGGCCCCCGCCGGCCTGGACAACAGCATGGGCGTGATGACCGCTGGCTACATCAAGGACCCGACGGATCCGCAGCACCAAAAGGGCAAGGACTGGGACGACTGGGTCGCCTGGATGAAAAAGTACCATCCCAACGGCGACCTGAAGGACAACTTCGCCGTCTACGGCTACACCGTCGCGCAGACCATGGTGCAGGTGCTGCGGCAGGCGGGCGACAACCTGACCCGGGACAACATCATGAAGCAGGCGGCGAGCCTGGACATCACGCTGCCGATGCTGCTGCCGGGCGTCAACATCAAGACCGGCCCCGACGACTTTTACCCCATCGAGCGCGAGCAGATGCTGCGCTTTAATGGCAAGAGCTGGGAAGGTTTCGGCAAGGTCTACGGGCGCTGATGCCCGGCCCTGGCGGTCGACGCGCTGCACCCGCCCCGCGCGCCGCCTGGCACTGAGATGGCTTTCATCCGCAATCGGCTACGCGCCCATGTCGTCCGGCTGCTGACGCTGCCGGCGTGGCGCAGTCTGCGCCGCACGGTATTCGAACTCGTGCAGCGCCTGCGCGGCGACGGCGCCACGATCGCCTATTTCCATCAGGCCGACGACCCCTACAGCCACCTGTGCGCCCAGTTGCTGGGCCGTATCACCCGCGACTACCGGGTCGAAATCCTGGCCCACCTGGTTCCTTCGCCCGACGACTCGGCAGCGCCAGACCGTCAGCGGCTGGCGCTATGGTCGCGCCGTGACGCGCTGGCGCTGGCGCGCGATTGCGCCGTCGCGACGCCGCCGGCATTCGGCACGCCCACCGCCGACGACCTGGCGACCGCCGAGTCGGCGCTGGCGGCGGCGATCGCCGCCGGGCGTTTCGTCGACCAGGCCGCTGCCATCAGCGACGCCTTGTGGGCCGGCGACCAGCGGGCGCTGGCGGCGCACGCCTGCGCGCCCGGTGCGGCACACGCTGCCAAGCAAGAGGGCGCTGCGCGGCGCAAGCGGCTCGGCCACTATCTTGGCGCGACCTTCTACTACTGCGGCGAGTGGTACTGGGGGGTCGACCGGCTGCATTACCTGGAGCAGCGCCTGCGCGCGCAGGGGCTTTGCCGCGATCCGGCGCAAGCGCCCATAGCGCCGG
>CAISIP010000176.1 GCA_903885415.1 uncultured beta proteobacterium | reverse complement strand
TGCTGGGCAACGCGTCGATGCGCGCGCGCTTTGACGAAATCCGGCGCAGCGTCATTTGCGCGCAGCGCGATGCGGCGGGGCTGCGCGCAGAGATTGTCGCGATGCGCAACAAGGTTCGACTGGCGCATGGGGTACCGACGGGAAAGTTCGACGTCAAGCACAGCGTCGGCGGAATGGTCGACGCCGAATTCGCGATGCAGTTCCTGATCCTGTCCGAGGCCGATCGCCACCCCGAACTGGTCGCCAATCTGGGCAATATCGCCCTGCTGCAATGCGCCGAGCGGTGCGGGCTGCTGCGGCCCGGCCTTGGCGAAGCCGCCGCCAGCGCGTACCGCGAACTGCGCCGGGTGCAGCACCATGCCCGGCTCAACGAGGAGCCCACCCAGGTCGACGCGACCCACCTGCTGGCGCAGCGCGAAGCGGTCGCCGCGTTGTGGCATTGCACTCTGGAGGGCCCGAGCAAAGCCGCCTGACGCGGCCTGCTGGAGCCGGCCCTCAGCTGCCTGCCGCCAGACCAGCCGATGGCGCGCAGCGCTCGAGCGCCAGTTCCTTGCGGTAGCGGTTGAGGTCCTGCACGGTGGCGAAACTGCGTTCCAGCAGCAGTCCCAGGTTGTGCAGGATGCGCTCGACGACGCGGGTTTCCCAGGCGGCGTCAAAATTGATTTGTCGGTCCAGCCAGTATTCGAGCCACCCCGGTTCGGGCAGACGGCTTTGCACCGTGTCGTTCGGGAAGAGCGACTTATTGACGTGCAAATTGGTGGGATGCAACGCCTGCGCCGTGCGCCGCGCGCTGGCCATCAGCACGCCCACTTTGGCAAATGCGGTCTTCGCTTCAAGGCCAAAATTGGCGATGGCGCGTCGCATGTACTTCAGGTATGCACCGCCGTGACGGGCCTCGTCCTGGCTTAGATGGCTGTAGATGCTCTTAATGACGGGTTCACTGTGCCATTCGCCGGCGCGACGGTACCAGTGGTTGAGGCGGATCTCACCGCAAAAATGCAGCATCAGCGTTTCCAGTGGCGGCGCCGGATCAAACTCAAAGCGCACCCGGTGCAGCTCGGCTTCGGTCGGCAGCAACTCCGGACGAAAGCGCCGCAGGTACTCCATCAGAACCAGCGCGTGCTTCTGTTCTTCAAAAAACCATATCGACATGAAGGCCGAGAAATCGCTGTCGTGGCGGTTGTCGCGCAAAAACATCTCGGTCGCGGGAAGGGCGGCCCATTCGGTGATGGCGTTTTGCTTGACCGTTTGCGCCTGTTCGTCCGACAGCATCGCGGCGTTAAAGCATTGCCACGGAATGTCGCGATCCATGTGCCAGCGCACGGCTTCGAGTTGCTTGAACAGTTCCGGATACAGCATAACGCCCCCTGTTGACGAGCCCGGCGACACCGACGCGTTCGCGCCCAAGCGGCATCATCGGATGAAGTTTACCACTTAGTCATAAAATTACCATACAGTCTAGAATCGGCAGGTGAGCAACCCACCCCCCATGAAAGTCGCCATTGTCGGTTCGGGCATATCCGGCCTGGCCGCAGCGCACCGCCTTTCGGGCAGCGCCGCGATAACGCTGTTCGAAGCCGATGCCCGCTTTGGGGGGCACGCCCATACCGTCGACATCAGCCTTCCGGGCGCTAACGGCAGCATACGACACGGGGTGGACACCGGCTTTCTGGTTTTCAACGAGCGCACCTATCCTGGCCTGATACGGCTGTTTGCCGAATTGGGCGTGGAGACCGTGAAGTCCGATATGTCCTTCTCCGTCCAGGTCGGGCAAGCCAAGCGCGAGCGGCAGCTTGAGTGGAGTGGCTCGAGCCTGAACACGGTATTTGCACAGCGCAGCAACCTTTTGCGACCGCGATTCCTGGGCATGCTCAGCGACCTGCTGCGCTTTAATGCCCTGACGGCCCGCATCGCCGCCAGCGGCGCCGAGGGCGCGCTGGAGCAGCCGCTGGCCGAGTTCCTGCGTGAGCACCGCTTTGGCGACGCGTTTCGCGACTGGTACTTCCTGCCCATGATGGCTTGCATCTGGAGCTGCCCAACCGAGCAGATGCTGCAGTTCCCGGTTGCGACCATGATCCGCTTTTGCCATAACCACGGGCTCAACCAGATCAGCCAGCGCCCCCAATGGTGGACCGTTCGCGGCGGCTCCCGGACCTATGTCGACAAGATCGTTGCCGGCATCGGCGACCGGCGGTCGCGCACGCCGGTGCGCTGGATAGCGCCCGATGCCGATGGTGTCGCACTGGGACACGATGGCGGCGTCGAACACTTCGACCGGGTGATCGTGGCAACCCATTCGGACCAGGCGCTGGCGCTGCTACGCAGCCCGACGCCGGCGCAGCGCAAAGTGCTCGGTGCGATTCGCTACCAGTCCAACCGCGCCGTGCTGCACACCGACAGCTCGGTACTGCCGGGCCGACGCGCCGCCTGGGCGGCCTGGAACTACCAGCGCGCAGCGCCATCGGACACGGGCAACGGAGCGGGGCCACAGGTCTGCCTGCATTACCTGATCAACCGGCTGCAGCCGCTGCCGTGGGCGCAGCCGGTCGTGGTCTCGCTGAACCCGCTGCGCGACATAGCCCCGCACCAGGTCATGGGCGAGTTCGCGTATACGCATCCGGTGTTTGACCTGGCGGCGATCTCGGCGCAGCGCGAGCTGGCGCAGCTGCATGGCGAGTCGGGCATCTATTTTTGTGGCGCCTGGACGGGCTATGGCTTTCACGAAGATGGCTTGCAATCGGGCGAAGCCGTGGCGCGGCAGATCATGGCGACGCAACCCGCCCGGCCGGTGGTGCCCGCATGAACCCGACGCTCGACGCCGCGTCGGCGAAGCTGCCGATGCTGGGCTTCGGCGTAGTGCGCCACACCCGACTGCGCCCGGTGCACAACGCCATTGCCTACCCGGGGTACTTTTTGCTGCTGCCGATGCGCGCGATGCAGGACCCCGCCAGCCCCGCAGCGCGCAGCGCCATCGGACACGGGCAACGGAGCGGGGCCACAGGTCTGCCTGCATTACCTGATCAACCGGCTGCAGC
>CAISIP010000175.1 GCA_903885415.1 uncultured beta proteobacterium | reverse complement strand
GCGTTATCTGATACCACTCCTGCCCGTCCTTGTCCACTCCCAATATGCCGATGTGGCCACTGTGGTGATGGCCACATGAGTTGATGCAGCCGCTGATGTGCAGATCGATCTCACCCAGGTCGTGCAGATCGTCCATGTCTTGGTAGCGCTCGGTGATGGCCTGCGCGATCGGCAGCGAACGGGCATTGGCGAGCGCGCAACAGTCGCCACCTGGGCACGCGATCATGTCGGTTAACAGGTGAATATTCGAGCGCGCCCAACCGGCAGCACGGGCGGCCTGCCATAGCTGCGGCAGGTGCTCGGCACGGACCCAGGGCAAGACCAGGTTCTGGTCGTGGGTGACCCGGGCTTCTCCCGCGCTGAATCGCTGTGCCAGCGCGGCGGCCACCTCCAGTTGCTCGGCGCTTGCGTCGCCCGGCGCATAGCCCAGACGCTTGAATGACAGCGTCACCGCGCGCAGCTCCGGGTTCTTGTGCGGCGCCACGTTTTGTCGGAGCCAGCGCGCGTATTCGACCTCGTCGCGGGCCATGGGCTTGCGCGCCGGCGGGACCGGGTGCTGTGCTTCGTTGGGCGTTGGCGGTACGAACGAAGCGCCAATGCGTTCGAACTCTGCCTGCGTGATGGTGTGCGGCGCCCCGTCGTGTTGCACTATTTGCTCGTATTCGGTCTCCACCTCCTGTGTGAAGCGAGCGCCCTCGGCCTTGACAAGTATCTTGATGCGCGCCTTGTAAATGTTGTCGCGCCGCCCCCAACGGTTGTAGACGCGCACCACCGCTTCCAGGTAGTTCAGCACCTGGTGCCAGGGCAAAAATTCCCGGATCGTGCTGGCGATGACTGGCGTGCGGCCCATGCCACCTCCGACCAGCACCTTGAAGCCCAGATCGCCCTGGGCGCTGCGCAGCAGATGCAGCCCCACATCGTGCCAGTAGGTCGCGGCGCGATCCTCGGCAGCGCCGGTGACGGCTATCTTGAACTTGCGCGGCAGGAAAGCAAACTCCGGATGCAGCGTGCTCCATTGGCGCAGGATTTCGCAAAAGGGACGCGGGTCGGCAATCTCGTCGGCTGCGATGCCGGCGCGCTCGTCGCTGGTGATGTTGCGGATGCAGTTGCCGCTGGTCTGAATTCCGTGCATGTCGACGCTGGCCAACAGGTCCATCACCTCGGCGCTGCGCTCCAGCGGTATCCAGTTGAACTGCAGGTTCTGGCGCGTCGTGAAATGCGCGCACCCCGAGGGCAGGGACGCGAGGTCGCTCAGACCCGGGTTGGACTTGTCGAGGCGGTTGTCGTCCTTGCGGTCGTATTCGCGTGCGATTTTCGCCAGCACCCGCAACTGCGCGCTCGACACCTCGCCGTAGGGAACGGCGACCCGCAGCATGGGCGCAAAACGCTGGATGTACCAGCCGTTTTGCAGTCGCAGCGGGCGAAATTCATCGTCTCCCAGGGTGCCGGCCAGGTTGCGCTCCAACTGGTCGCGGTATTGCGCGGCGCGACTACGGATGAACTGGCGATCGAATTCTGTGTACTGGTACATGGTTTGCTGTTGCTCGTCTTCAGGGCGGGACTGTAGGCCTGAAGGCTTATTCAGCAAACGATATTTTTACGATGACCTTATGTCAGATGAAGTATGAAGGGGGGAGGGTCTCTTGGTCGCCAGGCGTGTGGTGTCAGAGTCAGGATGGGTCCGCCATGGCGGTGCCAGCGGGTAGCGTGCCGCGGGAGGCTTCCAGCCAGTCGCCGAGCATGGTCTGCTCGAACAGACGGACGCAGGCTGGCGCGTCGACCTGCAGGCAGACCTCGATTCGGGGCCTGTGCCTGCCCCAGCCGGGCTGCGGGTAATCGATGAAATCGCGCCGGTTCATGATGGTCTGGCCCTGCGCCAGCCCTTCGGTGGCGACCCGCACGACCGCACTTTGGACGCTGAAAAATTCTGGGCGAAGCAGGTAGATGAAGGCCAGCAGGTCGTGTGCGTAGCAGCCCGGTGTGCTGGCAATATGGCGGTATAGGCCACTGTAGAACCGGGCGTAAAAAGCGACCGCGTGCAGCAGCGCGTCAGTGGCTGGGTGCACCTGCCGCCGCGCGATGGCTTCGAACTGCGCCACGGTCAGCACCACCCGGTGCGTGACGTCGAGTCCGACCATTGCCAGTTTCCAGCCTGCGCTGAAGACTTGGTCGGCGGCGTGCGGGTCGTTCCAGATATTGGCTTCGGCCACTGGCGACACATTGCCCGGTTCGTTGACGGTTCCGCCCATCACGATCACCTGGCGCAGCAACTGAGGCAGCTGCGGCTCAATCTTCAGCGCCAGGCTCAGGTTGCCTAGGGGCCCCACCGCCACTAGCGTGATTTCGCCGGGCCGTGCGCGTGCGCTGT
>CAISIP010000174.1 GCA_903885415.1 uncultured beta proteobacterium | reverse complement strand
CCGCTGTCGCAGCCGCCGTCGCAGCCGCTGTCGCAGCCGCTGTCGCAGCCGCTGTCGCAGCCGCCGTCGCAGCCGCCGTCGCAGCCGCTGTCGCAGCCGCTGTCGCAGCCGCCGTCGTTGCAGCAATGGTGCTCGCGCTGGCCGCTAGATCGTCGGTGCTGCTGTTGGGGTTGAGGTCGCCTATGCTCGCCTGGGCGGCTGCAGCAACAAAGGCGCTGCCGGTGAAGCTTGTCTGGATGGTGCTGAAGTCCCCACTGGCTGCTGCACCCAGGATCGCAGTGCTCATGGCGCCTTGTGCCACCACCTGCGCTTGCGCCACCACGGCCATCATCGTGCCAATGTCACCACCCGCGCTATACGCTGCGTCCACGCTGTCGGCTGACGCGGCAGACATGCTGGCCACCGCGACTGACAATGTTTCCACTGTCGCGGCCGCGGCAATCAACTCCGCGTTGCCAGATACCGCAACACTCGATGTCACAATGCCGGCCAAAAAGGACTGGTCGCTGAAGCTGATGACGCCGTCGCTGTCAGCCGTCATCGCGTTGACCAGCGACTCCAACAAGGACTGACTGGCGTTTGCCGTGGTGAGCGCTGCGGCGCCCACCACGCCGCTCAGCGTGGCAGACGCGGCCACCAAGAAGTTGGCCACCTTCGCCGACTCGGTTTGCAACTGGGCACCGAGCGCGCGCTGCGCCGCACTGGCACCCAGGTCGAGCGCGGTGGACAGCGGATCAAAACTGGTCAGGTCAAATGCCGTGTTATCAAGTCCCAGCGCGGTGGACACTGCCTGCTGGGCCTGCGCAACGCTTTTGCCCTGTTCCACGAAGCCCTGCTGCAGCGTGGTGAGCGGATTGATCACGGTAGCGCCGGCCGGCGCCGACAAGCTGCCCGTAAACGGCAGATTGGTCGAAATGTCGACGCCCCCCTTGATGACCAGCACGCCGAACGCGCCAGCGGGCAGGCTGAAGCCTCCTTTGGCGTCGGTGACAACGCTCACCTCGCCCGCACTCAGCTGGCCGTCGCCATTGGCGTCCACAAACACGGTGGCACCGCTCAGGTAGCCGTCCTGCGCCACACCGGCCAGAGGAGCGTCGAACCTGGCCTTCGCAGCAAGCACGCTGCTGGTCAGCGTGCTTACCCCAAGCAGCACCTGCTGCAGCGTTCCGATATCGGTGGCGGCCCCCGCTTTGTCAACCGAGTAGTAGCGCGCCACATCCACCCGGTTATCAAATAATGTGGCGGCTGCGCCCCATGTGGCGTCGGTGTGGCTGCACCCGTCAAGTGCCGTGACCAGCAGCTCCACCACCCGCCCCACCCCGACGCCGGCTGCCATCAGGCTGATGACCGCATCCACAATGGCCAGCTTGGACGCCGTCGCAGCGCTGCTGCCCAACAGGTTGTCGATGATCTTGGTCGCTACCGTGGTGTTGTACCAGGTGGCGGCAACGCCCCAGCTGCTGTTGCCGCTCGGCACGGTCGCCAGCAGCCCGGTCAGCTCGCCAATGACTGCGGACTGCGTGGCGCCTGCCGCCATGCGGCCCACCAATACGGCCACCAGCGCACTCTTGTCAGCAGCGGTAGCACGAGCGCCAATCAGGTCGGTGACGAACGCGGTTGCGAACTTTTCCGAGCTGAGTGTTTCGGAATAGGTAGTGCCGAAAAAGGCGGGCGTTCCAGAAAGCGCCAGTGCAAGACCGCTGACGGAGGGATTGGCGGCCAAATAGGCATTCCCAGCCGCCAAGAACGATACGCCCGGCGCCGCGCCAAACATCGCTTGAAAGACCTGGATAACCGTAGTTTGTCTTTCCGCGATTGTCGTCATATATTGTCTTCAAGTTAGGTTAAGGCTTCGTCCCT
>CAISIP010000173.1 GCA_903885415.1 uncultured beta proteobacterium | reverse complement strand
TGGCTGTCGACCACCGCCTTGGCAACGTCGTAAAAACTGACCACGCCCATCAGCATCTTGCGATCCATGACCGGCAGGTAGCGCGCGTGGCGTTCGAGCATCATGCGGCGAACTTCGTCGAGTTCGGTCTCCATGGTGCAGGTGAAGGGGGCGTCGTCCATCGCCGCGCGCACCGTCGTCGCGCCGAGCGCACCGCCATTTTTCACCACCACCTGGATCACCTCGCGAAAGGTGAGCATGCCCACCAGATCGCCATGGTCCATCACGACCAGCGAGCCGATATCCTTTTCGGCCATTAGGCTGACCGCACGCGCCAGCGACTCGTCGGCGGTGGCGGTATACAGGGTGCCGCCCTTGAGGCGCAAAATGTCACTGACTTTCATGATCGCACTTCCCCATTTCAAAATGACCCGCCAGCCGAATCCGCATGCCCGATTCAACGCCAAGCCGCAGGCTGCGTCAAGCGGCTGCGACAGGGTCTGCGCGCGGCGGCCGCGCCCCGTCTGGCACCATCAGGCGCGCGTGCCTTAGCTTAACCTTCCCTTCACCCACCCACAGACTCCCCGGAGAACGCCATGCCCGGGTCCCCCGATCCTGGTTTCGATACCCTGTCGCTGCACGCAGGCGCCGCACCCGACCCTGCCACCGGCGCACGCGCAGTACCGATCCACCTCAGCACATCCTTCGTATTCGAATCCAGCGACCAGGCGGCCGCGCTGTTCAACCTGGAGCGGGCAGGCCATGTCTACTCGCGCATCAGCAACCCGACCAACGCGGTGCTCGAGCAGCGCGTCGCGGCGCTCGAGGGCGGCATCGGCGCCATCAGCACCGCCAGCGGGCAGGCTGCGCTGCACCTGGCGGTTGCCACGCTGACCGGCGCCGGTGGCCACATCGTCGCCTCGAGCGCGCTGTACGGTGGCTCGCACAACCTGCTGCACTACACCTTGCGGCGCTTCGGCGTCGAGACGAGCTTTGTGCGGCCTGGCGACATCGACGAATGGCGCGCCGCCGCGCGCCCCAACACCCGGCTTTTTTTCGGCGAGACGGTCGGCAATCCGGGGCTCGACGTGCTCGACATCGAGGCGGTGGCTGGCGTCGCGCACGCGGCCGGCGTTCCGCTGCTGGTCGACTCGACACTGACGACGCCGTGGCTTCTCAAGCCGCTGGAGCACGGTGCCGATCTGGTCTACCACTCGGCGACCAAATTTCTCAGCGGGCATGGAACCGTGGTGGCGGGAATCGTTGTCGACGGCGGCAGCTTTGACTGGGCCCGGGAACATGCGGCCAGCGGGCGATTCGCCGAACTGGCGGCGCCCTACCCAGGCTTTCACGACATGGTGTTCACCGATGAGTCGACTGTCGGCGCTTTCCTGCTTCGCGCCCGGCGCGAGGGCCTGCGCGACTTCGGCGCCTGCCTGAGCCCGCACTCGGCGTGGCTGGTGCTGCAGGGGATCGAGACCCTCTCGCTGCGCATGGATCGCCACATGGCCAACACGCACCAGGTGGTCGAGTTTCTGGCGGCGCATGCTTTTGTAGCGCGGGTGGGCCATCCGTTGCTGGCCTCGCACCCCAGCCACGCGCTGGCCCGGCGGCTGCTGCCACGCGGCGCGGGATCGGTTTTCAGCTTCGACCTCAAGGGCAGCCGCGCGCAGGGAAAGGCTTTTGTCGACGCGCTGCAGGTCTTCAGTCATCTGGCCAATGTCGGCGACAGCCGCAGCCTGGTGATCCACCCGGCGAGCACCACCCACTTCCGTATGAGCGACGAGGCACTGAAAGCCGGCGGCATAGGCCAGGGAACGGTCAGGCTGTCGATCGGACTGGAGGACCCGGACGACCTGATCGACGACCTGCGCAGGGCCTTGAAGGCGGCAGAAAAGGCTTCGCCCAAGGCAGGTGCATGATGGAACTGCAGGTCCATGGCAACACCACCTGGTGCTACAGCGCGGGAAAGGCTTTCGATCCGGCCAAGCCGACGGTGATTTTTCTGCACGGCGCACTCAACGACCACAGCGTCTGGATCCTGCAGACGCGCTACCTGGCCCACCACGGCTGGAACGTGCTGGCACCCGACCTGCCCGGTCACGGCAAGAGCGCCGGTCCGCCGCCCAGGACCGTCGAAGCCGGCGCCGATTTTGTGCTCGCGCTCATGGACGCATGCGGGCTGCAACGCGCCGTGTTGGTCGGCCACAGCTTTGGCTCGCTGATTGCGCTGGCGACGGCGGCGCGAGCGGGCCACCGCATCAGCCACCTGGTGCTGGTCGGCACCGCCTTTCCGATGAAGGTGTCGCAGGCGCTGCTCGACGGCGCACTGCACGAACCGCTCAAGGCGATCGACCTGGTCAATCGCTTGTCGCATTCGACGCTGGCGCCGCCGCCGTCCACGCTGGGGCCTGGAACCTGGGTCCTTGGCGGCTCGCGCGCGCTGATGCGCCGGGTACTCGCCAGCAACCCGAAAGTGAACGTCTTCTATGCCGGCTTCAAGGCCTGCGACGACTACCGCGACGGCGAATCGGCGATCCAGTCGGTCAGCGCCCCGACGCTGTTCATCCTGGGCAAGCGCGACCAGATGACACCCCCCAAGGCCGCCCAGTCGCTGATAGCCCATGCACGCAATGCCAGCGTGACGCTGCTCGACGCCGGCCACCAACTGATGGCCGAAGCGCCCGACGGCGTGCTGATGGCACTGCGCGAATTCATCGCGGATTGAAAGCCGATTCCTGGCGGCCGCAGGCGCCCCGCTTTGGCATAGACTAGGCACCATCGTTGCGTCCGGCCTGCCGCGAGGCGTGAACCGGTCTCGGCAGCAGCACCTCGTATCCGGGCAGACAATATCCAGGGTCCGGGCCTCCCCAAACCACACCCACCAACCGACAATACCGACAGCATGGAAACCACACAACAACGCTTTGGCAGCGGCCAGCCGGTACTGCGAATCGAAGACGAGTCGCTGCTCAAGGGCGAAGGCCGGTTCACCGACGATATCCGTGACGACGCAAGCTACCCGGAGCACCTGCGGCTGTGCTTTGTACGCTCGCAGGTTCCGCACGCGCGCATCGTCTCGGTCGACAAGAGCGCTGCGCTGGCCATGCCCGGCGTCGTCGCGGTGTATGACGGCGCCGACATGGTCGCAGCCGGCGTCAAGCCAATTCCCGGCGTAGCCGGCTTCCAGCGCGCAGGCGGGCAGCCCTGTACAACGCCGCCGCGCCGCGGGCTCGCGCACGAGCGCGTGCGCTTTGTGGGCGAAGCCTTGGCGGTGGTCGTCGCGCGCAGCTTCGAGCAGGCACGCGATGCGGCCGAAGCGGTTCAGGTCGAGTACGACGAGCTGCCGATGGTGACGAATGCGGCGCAATCGCTGGCCGACGGCGCACCGGTTCTGTGGGAGCAGGCGCCCGACAATATTGCGGCCGAGATGCGCCACGGTGACGCAGCGGCGACCGAGCAGGCATTCGCCAGGGCAGCGCATGTGGTGTCGCTGGACCTGGTGAACCAGCGACTGGCAGCGCTCACGCTGGAGCCGCGATCGATACTCGCGCTGATCGACCCCAACGACGGCCGCCTGACGGTTCGCATGAGTTCGCAGATGCCGTCGGGGATCAGGACCGCCCTGGGCAAGGAGACGCTGGGAATCGGCGTGGACAAGGTCCGGGTCACGGTGGGCGACGTCGGCGGTGGTTTTGGCATGAAGG
>CAISIP010000172.1 GCA_903885415.1 uncultured beta proteobacterium | reverse complement strand
GCCAAAGCCGAGTCGGCTTTTACCGAGATGCACCGCTATGAGCCCAACAGCCCCTATTCGGCGTCGAAGGCGGCGAGCGACCACCTGGTGCGGGCCTACCACCAAACCTACGGGCTGCCGGTTCTCACAACCAACTGCTCCAACAACTATGGGCCCTTGCATTTTCCGGAAAAGCTTATTCCTCTCATGATCGTCAACGCACTCGCCGGCAAGGCCCTGCCGGTGTACGGTGACGGACAGCAGATACGCGACTGGCTCTATGTCACGGACCATTGCGGCGCGATCCGACGGGTACTGGATGCGGGCCGCGTGGGCGAGACCTACAACATTGGTGGCTGGAACGAAATGCCAAACCTCGCGATAGTGCATCGGGTCTGCGCCCTGCTCGACGAGCTCAGGCCGCGCGCCGACGCCAAGCCCTATGCCGCCCAGATCAGTTTTGTGAGCGACCGGCCCGGGCACGACCGGCGCTACGCGATCGACGCGCGCAAGATCGAACAGGAGCTGGGTTGGAAACCCGCTGAGACCTTCGAGACGGGCATCCGCAAGACAGTGCAGTGGTACCTGGACCACCAGGATTGGGTCGCGAATGTGCAAAGCGGCGGCTACCGCGACTGGGTCGCCCGACAGTACGGAACGGCGGACCGCGCATGAAGATCCTGCTGTTCGGGCGCGGCGGTCAGGTAGGTTGGGAACTGCAGCGCAGCCTGTCGGTGCTGGGCGAGTTGGTTGCGCTGGACTTTGACGCCGCCGCCAATCCGGGCCAGCTGTGCGGCGACTTCGCCAACCCCGAAGGCCTGGCCGCAACGGTGCGTCAGATCGCACCCGACCTGATCGTCAACGCAGCGGCCCACACCGCGGTCGACAAGGCCGAGAGCGAACCCGGGTTCGCCCACACGCTCAATGCATCGGCACCCGCCGTCCTGGCCGCGGAAGCCACGCGCATGGGCGCCTGGCTGCTGCACTACTCGACCGACTATGTTTTTGACGGCAGCGGAAGCAGACCCTGGCGCGAGGACGACGCAACCGGCCCGCTGAGCGTCTATGGCAGAACCAAGCTTGAGGGAGAAATAGCAGTGGCTGCGTGCCCGCGGCACATCATTCTTAGAACCAGCTGGGTCTATGCGGCGCGCGGCGGGAACTTCGCCAAGACCATGCTGCGGCTGGCACAGGAGCGCGACAGCCTGTCGGTCATCAACGATCAGTTTGGCGCGCCCACATCGGCCGAACTGCTCGCAGACGTTAGCGCGCACGCGCTGCGTGCAGCCTGTCAGCAGCCGCAACTCGCAGGCATCTACCACTGTGTTGCGGGCGGCGAGACCAGCTGGCACGCCTACGCTGGCTATGTGCTGGGACAAGCGCAGGCGCTGGGCTGGAAGCTCAAGGCAGGGCCTGCCCAGGTGGCGCCGCTGCCCACCTCCGCCTACCCGACCCCTGCGCGCAGGCCATTGAACTCGCGACTCGACACCCGCAAACTGCAGTCGGCATTCGGGCTGCAACTGCCTCACTGGCAGGTCCACGCACGGCGCATGCTCGAAGAGATCGCACCGGGGCAGCACAATGCCAACCACACCACGGCCCTTAGGACCTAGGGCGACCAAAAACTGCCACCGTCGAGGGCGATGAGCTGCCCGACAATAGCCACCATGACAAGCAAACCATCCCCAATCGCTTCCCCGGAAACGCCCAAGCGCAAGGGCATCATCCTGGCCGGCGGGTCGGGCTCGCGCCTGTACCCTGCGACCCAGGCCGTGAGCAAGCAACTGCTGCCGGTCTACGACAAG
>CAISIP010000171.1 GCA_903885415.1 uncultured beta proteobacterium | reverse complement strand
GCTTTTGCGGTGACGACGGCCAAGCCGCTGACCAAGCACAAGCTGCTGAAGGACTATCCGACGCTGCAGGATATGGGCCTCAAGGGCTTTGAGCTGACCATCTGGCATGGACTGTATGCGCCCAAGGGAACGCCACCGACGGTTCTCAAGCAACTCAATGAGGTGCTGAAAATCGCCTTGAAGGATCCGGAATTCATCAAGAAGCAGGATGCGCTGGGCGCCATCGTTATGGCGGACAGTCGCACTGAACCGGCTGCGCACAAGGCTTTTGTGGCAGCCGAAATCGCCAAGCTCGGGCCGGTGATAGAAGCCGCCAAGCAGTTCGCCGACTGATCTGTGGCAGCCAGAACAGGCGACGCACGGCCTGCGCCTGCGAATGTTGTCTAACCCACGCCGACAGGCGCTACAAGCGGAGCATTGCATGAATCTTTCAGCCCAACCCAACAGGCATAGTGCCTTCGCGGCCATTGCCGGATGCATCGTGGCGCTGACGCTTGCGGCGAATGCCAGCGCGCAGTCGGCCTGGCCATCCAAGCCGGTAAGGATAGTCGTTCCGTTTGCCGCCGCCGGCACCACCGACATACTGGCGCGGGCCGTCGCTCCCGAACTGACAAGAGCGTTTGGCCAGCCTTTTGTAGTGGAAAACCGCCCCGGCGCAGGCGGCAATCTGGGGGCCGACCTAGTAGCCAAGTCGCAGGCCGACGGCTACACGCTGTTGATGGGAACGGTCGGAACGCATGGCATCAACAAGGCGCTGTACAGCAAGATGCCGTTTGACCCGCAGAAAGATTTCGCGCCGATCACGCTGGTGGCGGGTGTTCCCAACGTCATGGTGATGAACGTCGAAAGGGCGGCTGCATTGGGGATTGGCAACGTTTCCGATTTCATCAAGTACGCGCGCGCACATCCGGGACAACTCAATATGGCGTCCAGCGGCAGTGGCACCTCGATCCATCTGGCGGGAGAACTGTTTAAATCGATGACCGGCACCTTCATGACGCACATCCCCTACACCGGATCCACCCCGGCGCTGCTGGCCTTGGTGTCGGGGCAGGTTGACGTGATGTTCGACAATCTTCCTTCTGCGCTGCCGCATGTCAAGGGCGGCAAATTGAAAGCCTTTGCGGTGACCAGCGCCCAGCGCTCTGCCGCCGTTCCTGATTTGCCGACGATCGAGGAGGCGGGCCAGCTAAAGGGTTTCGAAGCCAGTTCCTGGTTTGGCCTTCTGGCGCCGGCTGCAACGCCGCCAGAGGTGGTGGCACGGATACAGGTTGAAGTCGCACGGGCGCTCAATACACCGGCCATCAAGGAAAAAATGTTGGCCCAGGGTGCGATTCCCAGCGGCAATACGCCGGCCGAATTCGCGCGGCTGATTGACTCCGAAATCAGGAAATGGGCCTTGGTGGTGAAGGCTTCGGGCGCAAAGGCCGACTGAGGGGAATGCTCGCGCCGGCGGCGGATTCAAACGCCCCAAACGATGTCCGTGTCTGCCTTGTGGCAGCGCTTGAGCATGTCGAGCATGGGCATCGTACGCTGGCGCAGTGAGATCGACTCTCGCCGGGGCGCCGCAAGCCCGGCTGCGCGGGCTTCGTCCAGCGCCGCTTTCGCAGCGGCATCTTCCCGCTCCAGCGCCCGCTCCAGTGCGGCGATCGCCGCCGGCATCTGCGCCGCGGCGATGATGCCTTTGGGTCCAGGCTGCTTGCCGATGAGGTCCAAGACCCGCTCGGCGTTGGACTGCAACATGATCAGGTTGGCAGCTGCTCGGGATTTGAAGGTGTAGAGCATCGGGTCGGTGCTAGCGGTTTACAGGGGGTTTACAGGCCGACTATGGTCACATTGTGCGCCGCCCGTCGCTTCAGCCGACGGCTGCAGAGCAGTCGTTCCGTCCTAGGCGGCGGTCGCAACGAAGGCGAACGCCAGACGCCGAGGCTGGCGTGAGAATATAGTAGTATGGGTTGATATTAATCAAAGTATTCCGAGCCGGTGCACGATGGGTGATTTGCGTGCCTGGCGCGCATAGCCCTATTCCGCGGTGCTGCTTGTTCCCATTTGAAAAGGCTCCCATCTTGGCCCTACGAGCTGGCTTCTGCGGGTTGGCGCTGAGGCGCTGTGGCCCGCATCGGGCGTGGGCGTGAGCGCCGACGCCTCGGTCAGGGTCTGGACCAGATTATTCGGGACATCGAGCGCTGACGCCGCGCTCGATCTGGGCGTTGGCCTCGACGGCGCCGTCTATCTGGCGGGCTACAGCAACGGCTCGCTCGACGGCCAGACCTACAGCGGGAGCGGCGACGCCTTCCTGACAAAGTATGGCGCTGATGGCATCAAGGCTTGGTCGCGCTTGCTCGGCACGAGCGCAAGCGACATCGCCAACGCCCTGACCATCGGGCTCGATGGTTCGATCTATGTCGCAGGCGATACCGAAGGCGCGCTGGACGGGCAGACCAGTGGCGGAGATTGGGACGCTTTTCTCACCAGGTACGCGATTGACGGCAGCAAGGCGTGGACCCGTTTGCTGGGCTCTGCGGGCGAAGATTTCGCCCGCGCACTGGCGACCGGATTGGACGGTTCGGTGTATATCGCGGGAACCACCAACGGCGCGCTGGATGCACAAGCCTACGTTGGCGGCACCGACGCGTTTCTGAGCAAGTACAGTCCGGAGGGCGTCAAGATCTGGACCCGGCTGTTCGGAAGCGCCGGCAGCGAGCAGGTTCGCGCATTGGCCATCGGGCTCGACGGCGCCGTCTACCTGTGCGGCTCGAGTGACGCGGCGCTGGACGGCCAAGCCTATGGCGGCGGGCGTGACGCCTTTGTGGTGAAGTACCTGGCCGACGGCAGCAAGGCCTGGACGCGCCTGTTGGGCTCGGCTTCTACCGACGAAGCCTACGCGATTTGTGTCGGTCTTGATGCTTCGATTTATGTGGCTGGCTTGACCCGGGGTGCCCTGGACGGCCAAGTCAACAGTGGCGGAAACGACGCCTTCATCAGCAAGTACAGCGCCGACGGCAGCAAGGTCTGGACACGGCTTCTTGGCACCGCAAGTTCGGATATCGCCTACGCGCTGACCACCGGTGTCGACGGGTCCATATACCTCGGTGGCAGCACCGAGGGCGCACTGAGTGGCCAGGTCAATGCCGGTGGCGCCGATGGCTTCCTGAGCAACTTCGGCCCTGAAGGCAGCATGAACTGGACGCGCCTGATTGGAGGCACGGGAGGCGAGTCGGTCAGCGCAATGGCGATGGGTCTGGATGCTTCGTTGTACCTGGCAGGTGGGACCGACGGCACCTTTGACGCGCAGACGAATGGTGGCGTTCGCGATGCTTTCATCGCCAAGTTTCAGGCCAAGCAATATGCCATCAAAGCTGGAGCCACTGCGGTCAATGAAGGCGAATCGGTACGGTTTGAAGTCACCACCGTCAACGTCGAAGCCGGCACCGTGTTGGCCTATGTCTTGGCCGGACTGGACGCCGCCGATGTGGTCGGCGGCGCACTGGCCGGATCAGCGACGATTGGCTCTGACGGCAAGGCGGCATTTACCGTCTATATCGCAGCCGATAACCTGACCGAGGGTGCTGAGGCCCTATCGGCGACCGTGCAAGGTGCCAGCGCTTCGGTCACGATCAACGACAGTTCCAGGACTCCTGCGGTCCCGTCCTATTCGATGGCGGCAGCCAATGCGTATGTTGACGAGGGCGCCATCGCCACCTTCAGTCTGGTCGCGACCAATGTGGCGGCCGGAACCTCGATCAGTTATGCGATCGCTGGAGTCAGCTCGGCGGACATCACGGGCGGCTCGCTGATTGGCGTGGCGACGCTCAACGCAAGCGGCGTGGCTACGATCCAGGTGCCGATCGTCGCCGACGGACTGACCGAGGGCCCGGAGACACTCATCCTGGCGGCGCAAGGTGCATCGGCCTCGGTCATCATCAACGACACATCCAAGGCGCTTGCAGCGCCCTCCTACATCTTGTTGGCAATAGGCACGGCCGTAGACGAGGGTGCGTTTGCCAGTTTCAGCCTGAGCACAGCCAACGTCGCCGCCGGATCCTCCGTCGGCTACAGCATTTCTGGCGTCTCCGCGGCCGACTTGACAGACGGGTTGCTGACCGGTTTTGTCACATTGAATTCGTATGGAGCAGCCATCATTCGGCTGCCGATCGCAGCCGATGGCATGACGGAAGGAGCCGAAATTCTCGGCGTGACGGTGCAGGATGTGGCGGCGTCCATCAAGGTGTACGACACCTCGACGGCGGCCTCTGGAGCGACTTATATCCTGACGGCCGTGTCCGAGTTCGCCAACGAAGGCGGCACCGCCAGTTTCATTCTGAACACGGCAAGGATTGCTGCTGGGACCTCGCTGACCTATACCATTTCCGGAGTCGCAGCCGCGGACCTCGCCGACGGGATGTTGACCGGGCAGGCCAGCTTGAATGCTTACGGAGCCGCCATTGTGCAGATTCCCGTGGCGGCCGATGGCCGAACGGAAGGAGCCGAGACGCTGACCCTGACCGTGCAAGGTGCGTCGGCCTCGGTCACGATCAACGATACGTCGAAAGCGGCGCTGGCCCCCACCTACAGCCTGACGGCGCCGAGCGCCGCTGTCGATGAGGGGACGGTGGCCGCATTCACGCTGAGTACCGCCAATGTCGCCCCCGGGACTTCCGTCGCCTATACGCTGTCTGGCCTGAGCCCGACTGATCTGAGAGATGGATTGCTGACGGGTTCCGTTATGCTGAACGCCGATGGTGCCGCCGTTGTGCAGGTGGCTATCGCGGCCGATAGCCTGAGTGAAGGAACTGAGACGCTACGGGTCACGGTACAGGGAGTGTCTGCTTCAGTGAGTGTGAATGACACTTCGGTCGCTGCCGAAAGTTCCGCTTACATCCTGAGCGCTCTGAGTCTCTATGTCGACGAGGGATCGACCGCAAGCTTCACGTTGAGCGCTTCTGGGTTGGTCGCGGGCACCGCCATTCCTTATGCAATAACCGGCGTTAACGCCTCAGACATCGCAGGCGGGTCGCTGAGCGGCGTGGCGACGCTGAACTCCAGTGGCGTGGCGACGATTCCCATACCGATCATTGCCGACGGCTTGAGCGAGGGGCCTGAGACGCTGGTGCTCACCACGCAGGGCTTGTCGGCCTTGGTGGTCATCAACGATACGTCCACCGCCGCGGCCGACCCGTCCTGCATCCTCAGCCCAGTGGGTACTTCTGTCGACGAAGGCGCGGTTGCCAGCTTCAGCCTGAATACCGCCAACTTCGCTGCCGGAACGCTGCTGCGCTACATCGTGTCCGGTGTCACGGCGGCCGATGTCGCGGACGGATTGCTGACCGGATTGGCCACGCTGAACGCCTACGGCGCTGCCATCATCCGGGTCCCGATCGCGTCCGATGGCCTGAGCGAGGGGACCGAGACACTCAGTGTTACGGTGCAGGGCGTAGCCGCGTCCATCAGCGTCAATGACACCTCCAGAGCTGCATCGGCGCCATCCTATGAGTTGCTGGCGCCAATTGCCTCAATAGACGAAGGCGCATTAGCCAGTTTCATTTTAAGAACCAGCAATGTTGCTCCGGGAAGTTCGATTGCCTATACCCTTTCCGGGATCAATGCGGCGGATGTGGCGGGTGGCTCACTGAGTGGGTTGGCCATATTGAACGCCAATGGGGTGGCCACGATTTCAATCCCGACTCTGGCCGACAGCCTTACCGAAGGGTCGGAGGTTGTTCGTCTCCTTGTGCAAGGCCTTTCGGCTTCAGTGACCATCCATGACACCTCGACGGCCGCCGCCCTGGCGTCCTTCGGTCTTTCGGCTGGCGCGGCAGCGGTTGATGAAGGATCGACGGCTATCTTCAGCTTGCGGGCGTCGAATGTGGCCGCCGGAAGCTCTTTCGTCTACACCATCGCGGGTATCAGTTCGAACGATGTGAGCGGTGGCTCGCTGGTTGGGGTTGCCACGCTGAACTCGGACGGCGTTGCGACCATCCAGATCCCTTTGCTGGCGGACAACCGCACCGAGGGGCCTGAGACGCTGACACTCAGCACGCAAGGGCTGACGGCCCGCATCACGGTGAATGACAGCTCGACAGGTTTGCCACCCTTGCCGGCCCTGATCGGCACCGACCTGGCGGACACATTGATCCCGCGCGCGGGCTCGGAAACCATCCTGGGAAAGACGGGCATCGATACAGTGGTCTATGCAAACCCGACGACCGCGTACCAAATCGGCAAGGAGTTAAGCGGCTTTCGCGTTATCGCCACCACTACGGGTGACGCCGATACGCTGGACAGTGTTGAGCGCCTCCAATTCGCGGATCAATCGGTGGCCCTGGACCTTGGCAGCGGCGATGCTGCCGGCAAGTCGGCGCTGCTTCTGGGCGCCTTGTTGGGACGGGAGACGATGCTCATCAAGAAGGACTGGATTGGCCTTGCCATCGGCCTGTTTGACGCGGGCGTGAGTATGCAGCGGCTGGCCGGCGCGCTGATGCGCCTGCCGATCTGGGACGCGCTGACCGGCCGTTCCTCGCCCGACACCACGGCAATTGCGCACTATTTGCTGCTCACTGTGAATGCAGCCGAGCCGAGCGCCTCAAGCCTGGGGGCCGCGGTTGCCGAACTCAATGCCGAGACTGCGCAGACCCAAGGCGCGTTTTTGGCGCGTCTGGCTGCTTCGGCGGCCAACACAGCGGGCATCCGGTTGGCCGACTTGTCTGCCAGTGGACTGGCTTATGTACCCCCGCCGCCTACCGCGCCGGCGCCAAGTTTCAGCCTCGTGTCCTCAAGCGCCACGGTGAACGAGGGGGCAGTTGCAAGCTTTGTGGTGACGACGAGTCAGGTGGCAACTGGCACGCTGATCGACTACACGATCTCGGGCTTAGATGCAGCCGATGTCTCTGGCGGCCAATTGCAAGGCAGCGTGGAAGTACTGGCGGACGGTAGCGCTACGATTCAGATCCTTGTGTTGGCCGATGGGATCACCGAAGGACCCGAGACCCTCGTCCTCAGTGTGCAGGGGTTGTCTGCTTCGGTGGAAATCGCCGACACATCGCTCACGCTGATCGGCGTCCCGGACTTTGGTGGCGGGGGCGATGGTGCAGGCAGCGGCGGGGGCGGCGTCTTGTGAGGC
>CAISIP010000170.1 GCA_903885415.1 uncultured beta proteobacterium | reverse complement strand
TCGGCCGCATCCGATGCCACTGCCGCGTTGAGCCGACCCACCGCGCCGGTCTCAAACAGGTGCACCACCGCGGCTTCGCGCGCGCCCAGCGGCAACTGGGCCAGCGCGTCGGCCACCACTTGCGAGAAGGCGCTCTTGGACAAGCTGGGCGCGCCCACCGCCAGACGCAAGCGCTGCACCGGGTCGCTCGCGCACAGGATCGCCTTGAGCGGGTCGTCAGGTGCGATGGCCGCCAAACGCCAGGCCTCGCGGTGGGCACCCAGCAGCTTGATCTCAGAGACCGCAATACCCTGCGCACGCTGGGGCAGGGCGCTGCGCACCGCCAGCAGGGTGGCATCCGACGCCCGCGCCGATGGGTCCAGCGCCAGCGCGGCCGCGTTGACCGCCAGCACGCAGCGGTACAGCATGCCAGCGCGCCGGGGGCTCAGGATGATGTGGGCCTGCGCGAGCAGCGCTGCGAGGGTGCGCACATACGAGGCCACACCGGCGGCCATCGACGCGCGCAAGGCGGGCAACAAGTCGCGGGTGCGCTGCAGCAAGGCCTGCAAGGCACGCGCGTGGGCGGGGTCTATCGGCGTGTCTTGGGCCTGGATGATGCACAGCTGCTCGGACTCGCTAAGGGAGCCCCAGGCGGGCATCTCGAGCACGAAGGCAAACCGGTCTGCCAGCGCTGCGTCCAGCGGCTCGGAGCCCAGGTAGCCGTTGTCGCTGTCGCTGTCACCGTGGTTGTCCTCATTGCACGGCGGGTTCATCGCCGCCCAGCGGTAGCGCAGATCGGTCAGGGCGATGCCCTGCACCCGGCGCTCGTGGATGATGGGAAAGAGCTTGTTCTGGATGTCGGGTCGGCAGCGGCTCACTTCATCGAAGATCACCGCTCCCGCGCCCCACACCGCCGCCGGCGTGCTGAGGTATTCCAAGCGGCCGTCCTTGCCCGGCAGCGGAAACCCGACCAGGTCGTCGAAGTTCAGCAGGCTTGCGTTGTAGTGGCGAAACTCCAGCCCCATGGCTGTTGCGATGCGGGTGAGCAGCAGGCTCTTGGCGGTGCCGTGCGCTCCGATGAGCAGCAGCGGCTCCTCGGTGGCCAGCGCCGCGAGTATGGGCGCCTCGATGGACGACAGCCCGATCAGGCCCAGATGGTGCAGCACCCCCTTGGGTTTGTGCTCAGCCTCGCAAGGTGTGGCATTGGATGCGGAACTCGATGCGTCGGTGGCCCTGGCGGTGGTCTGATCAGACATGCTGCACCTCCTGGGCAGCGCGCAGCAGGCTGGGCTGCTCGGGCCTTAGCGGACGCAGCCAGCGGTCTGGGTGGCGTATTGGGTCGTTACGGCCGACCTCGTCGTGGATGATGAGCGTGGGATCGCCCGCGTGGCAACGTGCTTTGAAGTCGGTGTTCATATGACACTCCTGTCCCCGGATGGATGGGGCATCGGCCACGCCGGGGCAGGCGGGGACGACGCTTTAGCAGCACTTGATGAGTCGCCCTGCAAGTTGTCTCTTAAATCGGCGACGTCTGGCGTTTTTGGGCAGGTGCCAGGCACACCTGTAAAAAGCAAGCGCGCGCTAGGTTATCGGCGAGCAGGTACCAGGCAAGGGGTGGTGGCACGAGGGCGCGAGAAGCGATAGGCCGGCGGGTCACGCCACTCGGAGGCCAACAGATGGGCCGCCGTTGGCCGGTAGGGGGAAGGGCCAGCGGGCCGCGCGGCGTGAAGCGATGAAGACATCGTCTTTCTCCTGTTTAGCTGCGTTTGACGTTTGTCGAGGGCAGCAATCTGGAACAAATCCCCTCAGCCCTTTGTCCGGTCAAGGAAGGCGGGCCAGGCCTGGAAATCAGCGCAGCAGTATCAGCTGCGGTATCGCATCCGCGCCCACCCATACGATGGCGTCTTGGTTGAAGAACGCTCCCATGTTGCGGGCGGCCTGCAGCGATAGCCCCAGCGCAAAGTAACTGCGCTCTGCCGGCCAGGGGGTGCCCTCTTCGCTGCCCGAACCCTCGATGCAGGGCACGCTGAGCGCGGCAAGCTGGCTGGCGAGTTGTGCGTGCGCCGCATCGTTCGCCTGATCGGACTGCTGGGTCCCGCGCGGGTTGTGCGCGGTGATGAATGCGCCGCACGATACGCCGCGCTGTGACAACAACCCGGCCAGCGCAGGATGCTGCTGATCGATCCTGAGCGCTATCGACGGGCTGCAGTGTTCCAGGCGATAGCTGCTCGCCTTGTAGGCCCTGATCTTGTCAGGCGCGATCTGCGTTTGAACCATAAAAAAACCCTCCGTGTTACGGGAGGGTTGACGCTGCCGGCTTGGTTGCTCCGTGGAGCCACATCTGCTTTTTGCAAACCACCTTGCCCCGGGGGCAGGTTGGTGTGGGCGTCAACCCAACTCTTAATGAGGCCTCTAGTATAGAGGGTAACCAACAGTTCTTGACGCAGCGCCTACCATTCATCGCCCGAGGCCGTCACCAGATGGCCTGGTGTGACCTCGCGCACATGGCGCCTCGGCGGCACGAAATCAGGCATGCGCACCGGGTTCTTGATTTCCTCGTTGCCAATAGCTTTCTTCAGTCCCCGGCGTGCCGGATCGGCGATCGGCACGGCGGCCAGCAAACGCCGGGTATAGGGATGCTGCGGGTTGCCGAATATCGCCTCGCGCGAACCGATCTCGACGATTTCGCCCAGATACATGACGGCCACGCGATGACTGACGCGCTCGACCACGGCCATGTCGTGTGATCAGGCTGGTCACGAGAAACGCGCCTGCAAGTCACCCTGATCGAGCGCCATGGCTTGAGGCTCTGAAATAGGCTGATCAGCAAAGTGGCTCCTCATCGATCAAGGGACCTCCGCCAGCAGACTCTCGTAGGGAATCTTCAGTCCGTCATGCAGGCTCTTGACCATGCGCAGGCTCAGGCGTCGCTTGCGATTGAGTACCTCGGACACCCTGCCACTCGGACCGATGAAAGGCTCGAGGTCGCGCGCCGTCAGGCCCTGCTGCTCCATGCGGAACTTGATGGCCTCGACGGGGTCGGCCGGGCCGAGGTCGTAGTGCTTGTTCTCGTAGGCCTCGACGAGCGTCACTAGTACGTCGCGCTCGTCCGCCTCCGGGGTCTGGTCTTCGGCCTGGAAGATGGACTCGAGCCGGAGAAAAAAAGCCTTCAAGTCATTGTCGATTAGGATCGGCTTAATATTCATTAACGTTCTCCACATCGATGCGGTTGTACTGGGCATGGGTGCCGACAAACTTCACCCAGGCGATACCCGCGCGGTATTGCATTTCCACCACCAGCGGATACGTGTTGCCGCCGATGTTGAACACTACGCGGTTGTTGCCGCAGATGCTGGCCTTGGCGTACTGGTCCTTGACGTCCTGCGGTGACGCCCAAGTCGCCTTGGCGGCCTCGTCGTACCAGCTGTGTAGCGGGCCGCGCGCATCACCGCAGCCCGGTCGGTCCCAAAACTGCTTCAGACTGCTCTTGGCGATGACCCTCATTCAACCCAGTATCTCCCATTTTGGGAGTTTCGTCAATCGCGATTGAAAGGCTCCTCGCACAGGTTGTCCGTCCCCGGAAGTTAGCTCGCCAGTCCGACGGCCAACAAGGGAGACCGCGCCCTCGTCTGCACTGCTGACAGCCAAGAAAATGTCCGGGAAGCCGTGAGGTTGCGCCGCGCGCTTCATGCCGGACGTTTTCAGCGAGGTCGACGTTGTCCAGCCGCCCTTGATGCCACCGCTCGCGAGGTGCTTCCCGGATTCGACGATCAGTTTCAGGTTGCCGCCCTCATCGGTACGACATGGCAACCAGCACGAGGGAAGGGCGGGGCCCCATCGCGGGGCCTTTTTGTTGGGTGCTCGGCATAGGGCTGGTTCGTCTTGACACTGAGAGCCCAAAAAATATTCGGCCAACCAGCCTCTTGGGCGTAAGGTATGGGGATGAC